>JAJFHR010000354.1 GCA_021775515.1 Hyphomicrobiales bacterium
CTCCTATAACAATTTGTGGGGAGTGCCGTTATCGCTGGCTCGTTGTGCTGCCACGTGCGAATTTGGCATATTTGAAATCGGCATGAACCATCCCGGTGAAATTACTCCTTTGGCAAAAATGGTTCGTCCGCACATCGCAATCGTTACCACCATTGCACCGGTACATTTAGGTTACTTCGGGTCTATAGCTGACATTGCCAAAGCCAAAGCGGAAATATTTGATGGACTTGAGCCCGGTGGCACGGCCATCTTGAACCGCGATAATGAATATTTTGATTTTCTCAAGCAGGCGGCCTTGGACGCCGGTGCCAAAAAAATTGTTGGTTTTGGTGAACATGAAGCAGCGGAGGCGCGCCTGGTTTCCTGCGAGCTTGGCAAAGACAAAACCCGCGTTACAGCCGATATTTCCGGGCAGCGGGTGAGTTATGAAATCGGTGCGCCGGGCAAACATCTCGTGATTAATTCTCTGGCTGTATTAGCAGGCGTCGCAGAAGCGGGCGGCGATGTCAGCATTGCCTCGCTTGCCTTGAATAATTGGCAGGCGCAAAAAGGCCGAGGCGCTCAGCATGAGTTAACTATGGCTGGTGAACGCGCCGTGCTCATAGATGAAAGTTACAATGCCAATCCTGTCTCCATGCGGGCGGCGCTGGAAAATTTGGGCAACGTCAAACCTGAAGGAAAAGGGCGGCGGATTGCTGTTGTCGGCGACATGTTGGAATTGGGTGAACAATCGAAAGAATTTCACCGTAGTTTGTTGCAACCTGTGCTTGAGGCGAATATTGATGTTGTTTTTGCGGTCGGAGACGATATGCAGGCCTTGTGGAATGACCTGCCCGTAAAGCTGAGAGGCGCTTACGTCTTAAATTCAGATGAGTTGAAAGGGCCTATTGTTGAAGCGGTTCGGCCCGGTGATGTAATAATGGTCAAAGGATCGTTAGGAACTAAAATGGGCCCGCTTGTAGACGCTTTGTTGACGCATTTCGGGTAATCACTGAACTATCGGGAAAAGGGTAAAGGGAAAAAGGGAAAATTTTTCCAAGGAAAATATGCTTTATCATTTGATGTTGACACTCGCCGAGCAAGTCTCGGCTTTGAATGTATTCCGCTACATTACTTTTCGCACCGGCGGGGCGACGATTACGGCGCTACTCATGGTGTTTTTGTTCGGACCCTGGATTATCTCGGCCTTGCGAGTGCGCCAGGGCAAAGGCCAGCCGATACGAGATGACGGGCCGGAAAGCCACATAATCAAAAAACAGGGCACGCCGACCATGGGTGGGCTGATGATTCTGTTTGGCATTGCAACGGCGACCTTATTGTGGAGCAATCTTTCCAACGTCTACGTCTGGATAGTCCTCGGGGTAACACTGTCATATGGCGCCATTGGTCTTTATGACGATTATCTTAAAGTCAGCCGCTCGTCGACAAAAGGCTTCCCGGGACGGATCAAAATGATGATCGAGACCCTGGTGGCAATCGTAGCTGTTTACATCATCATGCGGGCAGGGGCACAACCTTCCTCGTCCTCCATCGCCTTCCCGTTTATCAAGAATTTCATTGTTGATGCCGGGTGGTTTTTCCTTGTTTTTGGCGCCTTTGTGATTGTTGGTTCAGGCAATTCGGTTAATCTGACAGACGGATTGGATGGTTTGGCCATCGTCCCGGTGATGATTGCTTCCGGCAGTTTCGGCGTTATAGCCTATCTCACCGGAAATGCTGTTTTTGCTGATTACCTGCAGATAAATTTTGTGCCGGGCACGGGAGAACTTGCGGTCTTTTGCGGTGCGGTTTTGGGCGCGGGATTAGGGTTTTTGTGGTTTAATGCACCACCCGCAATGATTTTCATGGGAGATACCGGGTCCCTTGCTCTGGGCGGTGCGCTTGGCGCAATTGCCGTGGCCTCTAAACATGAAATTGTCCTCGGCATAATCGGCGGCCTGTTCGTTTTGGAAACAGTGTCAGTCATCGTCCAGGTAGTGTCGTTCAAACTGACCGGAAAGCGGGTTTTTCGCATGGCTCCCCTGCATCACCATTTCGAGCAAAAGGGCTGGGCCGAACCTACCATCGTCATCCGTTTCTGGATCATCTCCGTCGTATTGGCACTTGCCGGTCTTGCCACTTTGAAATTGAGGTAATGTGCAATGATCCCGGCGACCACCTTTGCCGGCAAAAACGTTGCTGTATTTGGGTTGGGGGCAACAGGATTTGCCACCATTGCTTCGCTCAAGGCCGCAGACGCAACCGTAGTAGCCTATGATGACAACAAACGGGCAATTGAAATAGCTGAGAGTTGTGGCATTGGATTGCTCGACCTAAGAGATGCTGACTGGCATAAAATTGATGCACTTGTCCTAAGCCCGGGCGTGCCTCTCACTCACCCAAAACCACATTGGGCGGTTGAGCTTGCCAGAAAATATGATGTGGAAATTATTGGCGATACGGAAATTCTGGTGCGCGAACTAAAGCGCTGCTCACCTGAGGCTAACCTCATCGCCATAACCGGCACCAATGGCAAATCGACGACGACAGCGCTTATCGGTCACGTGTTAAAACAGGCCGGCGTAAAGGTTCAGGTGGGCGGCAATATTGGAAAGCCTGTACTGGAATTAGACCTTCCGGGGCCAGATGAGGCGCTGGTGGTTGAATTTTCTTCCTATCAGATCGATTTAACCCCAAATCTTTGCCCACATGTTTCCATCCTATTAAACCTTTCTCCCGATCATATAGACCGGCATGGTTCGATGCGCCGGTATGCGGCAATCAAGGCGCGCATCTTTGCCCGTCAGGGACGCGGAGATGTTGCGGTGATCGGCATTGATGACGAATGGTCAAGAGGGTTTCTTACGATGGTGCCTGATAAGGTGCAGCGGGTGGCAATATCTTCCAGCAAGACGTTGGGCGCAGATATATTTGCCGACCAGGGCTGGTTGTATGACATGTCATCGGGTGTTGGTGTGAAGGTTGCAAATCTTACAACGGCACCCTCACTGAAGGGTGTTCACAACTGGCAGAACGCCGCTGCCGGATTTGCCGCAGCCCGCGCGCTGGGGGTTGCTGCTGCCGACATCGAACAAGGATTTCAAACGTTCCCAGGTCTGGAACATCGTATGGAGTGCGTCGGAGAAAAATCTGGTGTTATTTTTGTCAATGACAGCAAAGCAACCAATGCAGATGCAGCAGCGCGCTCGCTTGCGACATTTGATGAAATTTATTGGATTGCCGGCGGTCAGGCAAAAGAGGGCGGAATTGAAGAGCTAAAACCTTACTTCGGTAAAATCCGAAAAGCCTATCTGATCGGTGAAGCTGCCGAACAATTCGCTCAGACACTTGCAGGTGAGGTGGACGTGCAGGTTACGGGAACCTTGGACAAGGCAGTGTCACAGGCAGCGATCGACATCGCTAAGCGGCGTGACGTTTCCCGTGGTGGTGAGGCGGTGGTGTTGCTTGCGCCAGCTTGTGCCTCTTTTGATCAATTTGGCAATTTTGCAATACGCGGCGATGCTTTTCGGCAGGCTGTTGCCGCTATTGATGGGGTTAATATGAAGCGGATGGAAAATACCAATGTTCAACCGGAATGAAAAAAGTCTTTTGACCTCTTGGTGGTGGACCGTTGATAAATGGATGTTCGCTGCCCTTTTAGCCCTCATGATCGGTGGCATTTTGCTGGCGATGGCGGCAAGCCCGCCGGTAGCGCAACGACTTGGCTTAAGCAACTTTCATTTTGTCTATCGCCAGATCATTTTTGATATTCCTGCCCTGATCCTGTTGTTTGGCTGTTCGATGTTGGATGCCAAGCAGGTGCGGCGGCTGTCACTCGTTATAGTGGTGGGTGGTTTTGGCCTCATGGTGATGGCCCTGCTTTTTGGCTCTCCGGTCAAAGGGGCAACAAGGTGGATCCAGATTGCCGGATTTGCTCTACAGCCTTCGGAACTGGTCAAGCCCGGCTTTGTCGTGCTTAGTGCCTGGCTATTTTCAGAATGCCTTAAACGTCCTGATATTCCGGGCAGAACGCTTGCTTCCATTCTTTTTGCCGGATTTGTCGGATTGTTGCTGTTGCAGCCTGATTTTGGCCAAACCCTGCTGGTGGGAGCGGTCTGGTTCATCATGTTTTTCATGACCGGCTTGTCGTGGATGTGGCTGCCGGTGTTGGGAGGGCTCGGTGTGGCGGGTATTTTTGCTGCCTACTATTCGTTGCCCCATGTTGCCCGCCGAATTGATCAGTTTCTCGATCCTACTTCCGGGGATAACTATCAGGTCGGCCTGGCGCTTGATTCTTTTGTGCGTGGCGGCTGGCTGGGCCGGGGACCCGGTGAGGGCCAGATAAAGCGGATATTGCCTGACGCCCACAGTGATTTTATCTTTTCGGTCGCGGCCGAAGAGTTTGGCATCATTGTTTGCCTTTTGCTGGTGTTCACGTTTGCTTTTATCGTATTTCGCGGGCTTTCGCGCTGTATCGCCGAGAGCGATCCCTTTATTCGTCTGGCAACCTTGGGACTGGTGTCGATGTTTGGTCTGCAGGCGCTCATTAATATGGCGGTTAATCTGTCGTTGCTGCCAGCGAAGGGAATGACCCTGCCGTTTATTTCATATGGCGGCTCATCGGCAATCTCGGTGGCAATTTCCATGGGTTTTGTCATGGCTCTTACCCGCAAAAGACCTGGTCAAAACTTTGGCGTATCGTTTGAAGGCGGCTTACCGGCACTGCAAGGTAGCCGTTGACTATGGCTCGTGCCCGCACTCGTGCCAGCTCCATAGCCATATGTGCTGGCGGCACTGGTGGGCATTTGTTTCCGGCCGAAGCGTTGAGCGCTGAACTCAGGCAGCGCGGGCATAAAATACTACTGCTTACCGACGAACGCGGCCTTCGTTACGGTGACAAGTTTCCGTGTGATGAAGTTGTTCAGATATCTTCCGCCACGCTTTCACCGCGTGCGCCACTTAAGGCTGTTATCGGTCTGGCGCGGTTGAGCGCAGGAACAATAAAATCACTTGGCGTTTTGAAATCCGCCAAAGTTAGCGCTATGGCTGGCTTTGGCGGATATCCGACTATTCCGCCGATGATTGCGGGCGCAGTTCTGGGAATACCCACCTGCCTGCATGAGCAAAATGCCGTTATGGGAAGGGCAAACCGGTTTTTGGCGCGTTTTGCCTCCATATTGGCCAAAAGCTTCGAAACAACAAAACATATTCCCGAACGTAAAAATTTACATGTTGTTACCACCGGTAATCCGGTTCGTGAGCAGGTCATCAAATTAAGAAACGTGCCGTATGAGCCTCCTGTGGTTGACGGTGATTTTAAATTACTGATATTTGGCGGAAGTCAGGGAGCGAGTGTATTTAGTGACATCGTACCACCGGCGCTTGACCTATTGCCTGAACTGACCAAAAAACGCCTTAAAGTTACGCAACAGTGTCGTCCTGAAGATATTGAACGTGTCAAACTAGCCTATGAAACTGCCGGTATTGAAGTTGAACTTGCCACATTTTTTCCTAACCTGCCGAAACGAATGGCCGAGGCTCACCTTATTGTTGCGCGTTCAGGTGCTTCTTGTTTGAGTGAACTCACTGTTATAGGCAGGCCATCTATTTTAATTCCTCTGCCTCATTCCCTGGATAATGATCAACGCGAGAATGCACGCGCCCTTGAACATAACGGTGGAGCCTGGGTGGTCGATCAATCTGATTTTAAACCGGACCAATTTGCGCAAATGCTCGACCAGTTTCAGCGTGAACCCAACCGATTAAGCGCGGCTGCTCTGGCGGCACATCAAAATGGCTGGCCCGATGCGGCACAGCATCTGGCAGATGCGGTCGAGAAGATCGCACGAGTATAAAAGGGAAAATAATGAGGCTTTCTCAAGAAGTCGGCCCAATTCATTTTATTGGCATCGGCGGCATCGGTATGAGTGGAATTGCCGAGGTTATGCACAATCTCGGGTTCAGCGTTCAAGGATCAGACCTGAGCCAAAATGCTAATGTTGACCGACTGCGCGAATTAGGCATCACCATTGCCATCGGGCATGAGGCTGAAAATATTGAAAACGCCAGTGTGGTTGTTACCTCCTCGGCGGTGAAAAGTGATAATCCCGAAGTCGTTGCTGCCCGGGCGAAATTTCTTCCGTTAGTTCGCCGGGCGGAAATGCTGGCGGAATTGATGCGGCTTAAATCAAGCGTTGCTGTTGGCGGCACGCATGGCAAAACAACCACGACAAGTATGATTGCGGCAATGTTTGATGCCGCGAAGCTTGATCCCACGGTGATCAACGGCGGAATTATAAATGCTTACGGTACCAACGCCAGGCTGGGCGAGGGAGACTGGATGATTGTTGAAGCGGATGAGTCCGATGGAACATTTGTCAAACTTCCTGCCGAAATTGCGATTGTTACCAACATCGATCCCGAACATCTTGATCATTACGGCGATTTTGATGCGGTGCGTAGTGCTTTTCATGCATTTGTTGAAAACGTGCCGTTTTACGGCTTTGCTGTGATGTGCATAGACCATCCTGAGGTCCAGGCCCTGATTGGAAAAATAGCCGATCGCCGCATTGTAACCTACGGGGAAAGTCCACAGGCCGAAGTGAGGATGGTCGATCTTACTTTTGACAATGGTGATTGTATTTACGATGTCGTCATAACCGATAGGATGAGCGGCGAAGTGCGCGAAATTACCGGGCTCAGGCTGCCCATGCCAGGGCGCCACAACGCGCTCAATTCTCTTGCAGCGGTTGGCGTGGCAGGGCAGCTAAAATTTTCTGATGAGGTCATTCGGTCTGCCCTTGCCAATTTTGGCGGCGTTAAGCGGCGCTTCACCAAAACAGGGGTGTGGAATGATATTATCATTTTTGATGACTACGGCCATCACCCGGTTGAGATTTCCGCGGTTTTATCGGCGGCGCGCGATGTTGCGAAAAACCGGGTAATCGCCGTGATGCAACCACACCGTTACACCCGGCTCGAGAGCCTGTTTGATGAATTTTGCAGCTGTTTTAACGATGCCGACGTTGTGATTATCGCTCCGGTTTATGCTGCCGGCGAGGCGCCAATCGAAGGCTTTGACCGTGATGGTTTGGTAGATGGCTTAACCGCGCGCGGCCATCTCCACGCACTCAGTCTGGAAGGCCCGGAGGGGTTGGCGGGAATAATTGCTGAAATCGGCGAACCGGGAGATGTGGTTGTCTGCCTGGGAGCGGGCACTATTACATACTGGGCGCAGGCATTGCCGCAGGAACTTGCCGCGATTACACAGAAACCTTGAGGACTTTATGGCGGTAAAATTATCCGGTGAAGACTTATTGAAGCGTTTGCCAGAGGTGCGTGGGCGTCTGAGCGCCGATGTTCTGCTTTCCGGCCTTACCTGGTTTCGGGTCGGTGGCCCTGCGGAAGTTGTTTTCTCGCCTGCTGATGAAGATGATTTAGCAGGTTTCCTGCGCGAATTGTCCGATGAAATTCCCGTGACAACCATCGGTGTTGGTTCCAATCTGCTGGTTCGTGATGGTGGCATTCCCGGTGTTATTATTCGATTGGGCCGGGGATTTTCTTATATCAATATTGAGGATGATTTTCGCATCCGGGCGGGTTCAGCGGTTCCCGATGTCAAACTGGCTCTTGCAGCAGCTCAAGCGGGCATAGCCGGCCTGGCATTTTATCGCGGCATCCCCGGCTCCATTGGCGGTGCCTTGCGCATGAATGGTGGTTCGTATGGGACCGAAACCAAAGATGTAGTGCGGGAAGTGCGCGCGGTAAATCCGGCGGGCGAGCAAATTTTGCTGAAGGTCGAGGAGATGGGATATTCGTATCGTCATTGTTCTGTTCCCGAAGACATCATCTTTACCGAAGCTGTGTTTCAGGGTGAAGCTGGCGAAGTTGAGCAAATTGCTGAGGATATGCAGGCGATTACTAATGCGCGCGAACAGACCCAACCGATACGAAGCCGTACCGGCGGTAGTACGTTTAAAAATCCGCCGGGGCAAAAATCCTGGCAACTCATTGATGCCGCCGGCTGTCGCGGCCTCAGGGTGGGCGGTGCGCATGTATCGGAAAAACATTGCAACTTCTTAATAAATGACGGCGATGCTAGTGCTGCTGATCTCGAAACGCTGGGTGAAACCGTGCGCGAGCGGGTCCAGGCGCATAGCGGTATTTTGCTTGAGTGGGAAATTAAGCGCATTGGCATTGCTTGAGGGTCTGAAACAGGGCCGAATGCTGGAGAATTTCTATGAATGTTCAACCTAAACACATCGCAATGCTGATGGGCGGTTGGTCACCTGAACGAGAAGTAAGTCTTGCTTCGGGTATTGCCTGTGCAGATGCGTTGGCAGAAGAGGGTTATTCAGTAACGCGGATAGATGTAGGGCCAGGAATTTCTGAGGAATTGTCAAGGCTAAAACCGGATGTCGCCTTTAATGCCCTGCATGGTGTGTGGGGAGAAGATGGTTGTATTCAAGGCATTCTTGAAACCCTGAAAATTCCCTATACACATTCCGGGGTGCTGGCCTCCGCGCTGGCCATGGACAAGGAAAAATCCAAGGTGTTGTTCAAACATATGGGAATTCCTGTAGCCGAAAGCCGCCTGGTGACACGCACTGAGGCTGCTCACGATCATGTTATGGAAACACCTTATGTTATTAAACCTGTTAACCAGGGCTCAAGTGTTGGGGTCTATATTGTACCCAGAGGTGCCAACCGGCCACCTCAGGTTCTGGCCTCTAAAGACTGGGATTTGGGTGAAGAATTGATGGTTGAGCGCTATATCGCAGGGCGTGAGTTGACCTGTGGGGTTATGGGTGATGTTGCTTTGGGTGTGATCGATATCGTGAGCAGGGATGGTTTAGAGTTTTACGACTATGAAGCGAAATATGCACCGGGAGGTTCCGAGCATATTCTGCCTGCATCCTTGCCTGAGGATACTTATCGCCGCGTTCAACGTTATGCGTTGCAGGCACACAAGGCGCTGGGATGCCGGGGAGTTAGCCGCGCAGATTTCAGGTTTGATGATACGCTCAATGGCACGGGTGAGCTGATTATTCTCGAGGTAAACACACAACCCGGCATGACGGAAACATCTCTGGTGCCCGATTTGGCCAGGCATGCCGGGCATAGTTTTGGTGAATTAGTGAGTTGGATGGTGGAAGACGCGACATGCAATCGGTAGCAAGAATGCTGCTTCGGCGCCCGCGCGAGGAAGTTAGCGTACAGGGGTTCTGGCAGAACTATAAAAAGGGCACAACAGACATGCGCTGGTTTGCCTTGGCAAGCTTGTGTTTTTTGGCCGCAGCACTTCTGTATGGTGCATATATCGGCGGGCATCTTGAGCAAGTAAAACGATCTCTTCGCCAGGTTGTGGCCGGTGCCTCCGGGCTTGTTGGCTTGACGGTGGAAACGGTGACGTTGACAGGGCGCAAACAGGCTAGCGATGCTGAATTGTTGGCGGCTCTGGATATTGAGCGTGGCGATTCAATGTTAAGTTTTGATGCTGATCGAACCCGCAAACGTCTGGAAAAAATCGGTTGGATCAGCCAGGCGTCGGTGCATCGCTTGTTTCCCAACACAGTTTTGATCGATATTGAAGAACGCCGGCCGTTTGCAATTTGGCAACGTGGCGGGCGGCTGTCGATAATTGATGAAAAAGGCGCAACGTTGGGTGCCTTGAAGGTTGCAGACCACGGCTACCTTCCCCTCGTCGTCGGTTATGGCGCTGAGGATCAGGCAAAAATACTGTTAGACCGGATTAATCAATATCCCGGTATTAAATCACTGGTGCGCGCGGCAGTGCGTGTTGCTGACAGGAGATGGAATTTACGTCTTCTAAATGGAATTACCATAAATTTACCGGAAGTGGGTGTGCCAGAGGCTTTGGCCCAGTTGGCCAAGCTAGATGATGATCACGGTCTGTTGTCCAGGGATATTGAACTTGTCGATTTTAGAATTGTTGACAGAGTAACGATACGCCTGACGGAGGCCGCAGCTCAGCAGCGTGCGACATCCTTTGAAGATGGTAAAAACGGGTCCAAAAAATCGGATGGGCGTAGAACATGAGTGTTGTGTCTTTCAACGCACCTGCCAACAAATTAAAATCGGCGCAGCCTGGCCGTTCACAGGTAATCGCCGCGCTTGATATAGGCTCAACGAAAGTATGTTGCCTAATTGCCCGGATCAGCGATGCTGACCTGGAGGCTGAGGTCGGCAAGGTGGGCGATGGTCTGAAAATTCTCGGCTTTGGGCATCATCGATCAGATGGTCTAAGGGCGGGAGCCGTTGTGGATATGGAAGCTGCAGAAGCTTCTGTCAGGTCTGCGGTTGATCATGCCGAGCGCATGGCGGGTGTCACAATTCAGAGTGTTTATGTGAGCCTTTCAGCCGGCCGGCCAAGAACGGATCGTCATACGATTTCTGCATCAATCGGCGGTTATGAAACCAATCGGCAACAGGTGAGTTCGTTGCTGTCTCAGGTTCAAAATCTGGCATCGCGGTCTGGACGTACTATTATACACAGTATTCCCGGCGGATTTGTTCTCGATGGCGAACGCGGCATTGAAGACCCGACCGGAATGTTTGGTGATAATCTCAGCCTCAATTCACATATTGTCAGCGTCGATACCGGCCCGTTTAGAAATATTGTGACGCTGGTTGAAAGATGCCATCTCAGTGTTGATGCGGTTGTGGTATCACCACTGGCCAGTTCCATGGCCTGTTTGGTGAAAGATGAAAGTGAATTGGGCGTAACCTGTATCGATATGGGCGGCGGCACAACAAGTATAGCCGCGTTTGCCGATGGCGGATTGATCTATGCTGATCTCATTCCAATTGGTGGCGATCATGTTACCTCAGACATTGCCCGCGGCCTGTCAACTCCAGGAAGTTATGCCGAGCGGATTAAAACACTTTATGGCAGCGCTTTGCCCAGTCTGTCTGATGACCGTGAAATGATCAGCGTGCCCTATATTGGCGAAAATACCGATGATGCGATCAATAAAATTCCCCGCTCAATGTTAACCGGTATTATTCAGCCGCGTATCGAAGAGGTTCTTGAACTGGTTCGCGACAGGCTTGATGAAAAAGGTTATTCGGAAGTGGCTGGCAAGAGATTGGTTATTACCGGCGGCGCTAGCCAGATGAATGGCATTCGCGAATTGGCTCAGCGTGTCTTAGGAAAACAGGTGAGGCTAGGTACGCCACATACGCTGCCGGGGC
>JAJFHR010000355.1 GCA_021775515.1 Hyphomicrobiales bacterium
TTGGTGCTGGCAATCGGTAATCCTTTTGGCGTCGGTCAAACTGTAACCAGCGGCATTGTTTCCGCTTTGGCCCGAACGCGGGTAGGGGTTTCGAACTATCAGTTTTTTATTCAAACCGATGCTGCCATCAATCCCGGTAATTCCGGAGGTGCCCTGGTCAACATTGATGGCGAGTTGGTCGGAATAAATACGGCTATTTTTTCGCGTAGCGGCGGATCGAACGGTATCGGTTTTGCAATTCCGGCCAACATGGTGCGGTCGGTCGTCGATGCCGCGCGCATCGGCGGAGGTGTAAAGCGCCCCTGGCTTGGTGCCGGTTTGCAAAAACTAACCTCGGAACTTGCAGAATCTTTAGGCCTGTCCAAACCTGTGGGCGTGTTGGTCGGAAGGGTTCATCCCAAAGGAGCTGCGGCTGCCGCTGGCTTGCGGCGCGGCGATATAATTTTGTCTGTTGATGGCAAGGAAGTATTTGAGCCGACCGAGTTTAACTTCCGTTTTGCCACCTTGAGAGTAGGCAACAGAGTTGACATTACAATTCAACGGCGCGGCAAGGTCATCAAGACCAGCATTGAACTTCGATCACCCCCTGAAGATCCACCACGAAATCTTACCCGCCTAACCGGTAACCACCCCCTGACGCGGGTGCGCATTGCAAACTTGTCACCGGCCTTGATAGAAGAAATGCAATTGAAAACTACAGATGGTGAGGGTGTTGTAATCTTTGACGCGAGGCAAAGCCTGGCCAGCCGCTACGGGCTCAGGCGCGGTGATATTGTCGAAACCGTACAGGGATTTTCTGTCCGCAATGTCCGCGAACTGAGCAAGATAATGGCTCAACCTTATGATTATTGGGAAATTGGCATTAAACGCGGTGGCAAGGTCTTCAACTGGCGGGTGGGCGGTTAAAAACATGTCCTCTCTTTTTGAAGCGGCAGGGCTGGATAAAAATGCACCACGACCACTGGCTGATCGTTTGCGGCCACAGGTGTTGGCAGACGTCATCGGCCAAGATCATCTGCTCGGACCCACAGGTCCGCTAAGAGCCATGTTAAACGCACACCGGTTAACATCGTTGATCCTATGGGGACCGCCGGGTACGGGAAAAACAACCATTGCCCGGCTTCTTGCCGAAGAAGATGACTGCCACTTTGAACAGATGTCGGCGATATTTTCCGGCGTCCAGGATTTGCGGAAAGTATTTGATGCTGCCCGGGCCCGGCGTCAGGAGGGTCGTGGAACTCTTCTTTTTATCGATGAAATTCACCGGTTTAACCGGGCCCAGCAAGACGGGTTTTTGCCGCATATGGAAGAGGGAACCATCACGCTGATTGGTGCGACAACGGAAAATCCGTCATTTGAGCTCAATGGTGCTCTTCTGTCACGGGCTCAGGTCTTGACGCTAAAAAGGCTGGAACCGGTATCGCTGTTACAATTGCTGGAGCGGGCGGAAAATTATGAACAGCAAAGGTTGCCCTTAGACGAAGCCGCGCGCGAGACACTGATACAACTGGCTGATGGTGATGGGCGGTATTTGCTTACCCTTGTTGAGCAGGTCTATGCCAGCGTACCTTCAGCGGAGCCAATCTCGCGGGAAAAACTGGTCGAGCTTATTCAACGCCGCGCACCACTTTATGATAAGTCGCGTGATGAACATTATAATATCATTTCCGCCCTGCATAAATCGGTTCGCGGATCAGACCCAGATGCCGCCTTATACTGGCTGGCCCGCATGTTGTCGGGAGGTGAAGATCCGCTTTATATCGCCCGGCGGCTGGTGCGCATGGCTGTTGAGGACATTGGCCTGGCCGATCCTCACGCACTGGTGCAGGCAAATGCGGCTAAAGACGCCTATGATTTTTTGGGATCACCGGAAGGGGAGCTGGCAATCGCCCAGGCCACCGTATATCTCGCCACGGCGCCTAAGTCCAACGAGGTATATTCCGCTTATAATTCTGCTATGAAAAAGGCCAAAACCAGCGGCGGTTACCCACCGCCAAAAGAAATTTTAAACGCACCGACCAAGCTGATGACGGAAGAAGGATATGGTGCCGGTTACATTTATGATCACGACACGCCGGAAGCTTTTTCCGGTCAGGATTATTTCCCGGCGGAAATCGGCCGCCAGCGCTTCTACAATCCCGCTTCCCGTGGCTTCGAGCGTGAAATTCAAAAACGCCTGGCCTATTGGGACAAATTAAGAGCGGGCCCAACCAAACCGCCGTCAAAATAGCTGCCTGAAAGTTTTTTTGATGGAATATGACGGGCTTCGCCGTTATGTTCGCAGCCATGACTTCAGTTTTATGGGTAGCATTGGGCGGCGCTATTGGGGCCGCCGGCAGGCATGTGGTGGCAACTCAGGCCTTGCGGCTGATGGGGCCGGCCTTTCCTTGGGGAACGCTTAGTGTGAATATCGCCGGGTCTTTGGCCATGGGCTTTCTGGCCGGGCTTTTTGCCCATAGACTGCAGGTATCAACCGAGGTCCGAATGTTTTTAATGACCGGCATATTGGGAGGTTTTACCACCTTCTCTGCTTTTTCACTTGATGTCTCCGTTCTTGTTGAACGTAAGGATTATCTCATGGGCGCACTTTACATAATCGGCTCGGTCACCCTTGCTGTTGCAGCGTTATTTGCCGGTCTCAGACTGGCCCGATTGTTATTTACATGAGCGGTGTTCAAAAATTGCAAGTTGCCGATAACGAAGACGGAATGCGGCTTAACCGGTGGATGAAAGCCCACTTTCCTGCCATTCGCCACGGTGATCTGCAAAAACTCCTGCGTACCGGCCAGATCAGGGTCGACGGCGCCCGGATCAAAGCCAACGCTAGACTGGAAAGCGGTCAGATAATTCGCATTCCTCCGGTGCGCGAAGCTGAGACGGTTGCTGCCCACAGGGGCCGTATAGAGGCTTTGTCACCCGCGGACATTGAATTTGCGCACTCCCTGGTGCTGCATCAAGATCACTCACTCATTGCCTTTAACAAACCCGCCGGTCTGGCTGTTCAAGGTGGTTCGGGTACTTTCCGCCACATGGATAGGTTGCTTGATGCCTTTCTCGGTCGCGGCGGTGAGCGCCCAAGGCTGGTGCACCGGATTGACAAGGATACCAGTGGCATACTGATTGCTGCTAAAACGCGCGAGGCAGCCGCCAGGCTCACCAAGGCCTTCAAGGAAAGAGAAACCCGCAAGGTCTATTGGGGGCTGGTAAACGGCATTCCCAAGCCTGCCGAAGGGACTATCAAACTGCCACTGGAGAAAAAACTCATCGGGGGTGTTGAGAAGGTCATAGCCTTGCCGCCGCAACATCGTGACGGCCAGCAAGCAATTACTCATTTTGCCACGGTGTCAACAGCAGGCAGAACCCTGGCCTGGGTGCAGATGATGCCGGTAACCGGGCGCAAACATCAACTGCGGGTTCATGCCGCCGCTATCGGACATCCCATAATTGGCGATGGCAAATATGGCGGGCAGGACGCCCAGCCGACCGGTGGTTTGACGATGAAACTTCACCTTCATGCCCGCAGCATTAAAATCCCCCATCCAGCCGGTGGCAGTTTTGAGATGCAAGCACCGTTAAGCGGCCACATGGCGGATGCCTGGAAATTTCTCGGTTTTGAGGAACGGGATGCTGATGAGCAACTGCCGGAGTTCTTGAGTTGAACACTGATTTAAGTCTCATCATTTTTGATTGTGACGGCACCATAGCCGATAGCCAACATATGATTGCCGCTGCCATGAATATGGCATTTGACAGCCATAAGCTCGTTGCCCCTGACCATGAGGACATTCGCTCAATTGTCGGTCTGTCGTTGGTTGAGGCGATGAAGAGCCTGCTGCGAGAAGAATATGACGCAGACCCGCAAGCTCTGGCTCAATCTTATAAAGAAAGTTTTCAAGAACTGGTCGCCGATAAAAGTTCTGCCGAACCGCTTTATGAAGGTGCGCACGAAACATTGCATGGCCTCGGGCTGGAGGCGAGAATTCTGCTTGGCATTGCTACGGGTAAATCACAACGTGGTGTCTCCCGGCTTTTGAAACAAAACAGACTGGGCAGGTTATTTAGCACCATTCAAACCGCTGATGATGCACCCTCCAAACCCCATCCAGCCATGATACAGCAGGCGATGGCAGCAACGGGTATAGAGGCCTACCGCACGGTGATGGTTGGCGATACCACCTATGATATGGAAATGGCGGTTAACGCCGGAGTATATCCGCTGGGTGTTGCCTGGGGCTACCACAGTGTTGATAAGTTGACGCGGGCAGGGGCGAAATATATCGCCAAGGACTATCGTGACCTTGACGCCCATATGCGCAAAATACATCTATCGTAGGAAAGCCGGTAAATTTTTATTTTTGGATATCGACATGAGCACTATCCCAGGCGAAGAAAAGGGTGTTGCCGATCCTGACAAAGTGGACCTGTTTGGCCGCCGTCTGCCTAAACGTTTCTACAGCCAGGTTGCAGTAGTGGCCACACCAAATGGTTTCACCATTGAACTCGATGGCCGGTCACTAAAAACTCCGGCAAAAAACATTCTGGAAGTCGACCGTGAAGCCATTGGCGAGGCAGTGGCGGAAGAATGGCAACAGCAAGGAGAATATATCGACTTGCAATCGATGCATTTGACCAAAATCGTCAATACAGCAGTTGATCGCATATCAGTAAACCGCGATGAAGTGGCCAAGGAATTATTGGATTACGCCGGAGCGGATCTTGTCTGTTACCGGGCGCTCGAGCCGGAAAGTCTGGTGCAGCGGCAAAGTGAGGCCTGGGATCCGGTGTTGGCTTGGGCAGAGCAAACTTTCGGTATTCGGCTTGTCTGCATCGGTGGTGTCATTCACCATCCTCAGCCGCCTGATGCTATTGCCCGGTTAAATCACTTATTAGGCTCCAGATCGAATTTTTCCCTTGCTGCCCTGCATAATATGACAACGCTGACCGGGTCAGTCATCCTGTCGCTCGCGGTGGCGGAGAACTTTCTTGATGGCGCACAAGCTTGGCAGCACGCGCACGTTGATGAGGATTGGCAAATAGGGCAATGGGGCGAGGATGCCGATGCAACCGCCCATAGAAACAAACGCTGGCTGGAGATGGAGAAGACGGCAAGAGTGCTATCTCTGCTTCAACCCTAGTCAGTTAATCGGACGGCGACTGTTGATAAGCCGTATCATACTACACCGGATACACCTGACTGGCGGTTAAGCAAAATTGCTTTCTGAGGATTTCTGATCCGTGCTCTGGCGCGCGCGCGTGCACATAATGCTTTCACACAAAATGCCATACAACGTTGCCCAGGCCTCGTTTACTTCTTCCGTATAAGCCTCGGCCAACCCCTGTTCGAGTGTCCATAACAATACATCGCCGATGATGTCATAATATTCAGGATTAAGACCGCGCGATTTATGCTCGCTGCCCAAAAGCCGCAGCATCGGCTCAAGGTCTTCGAGATGGCGAACAGAAGTTACGGTGATTTTTAGCAACGTTACCAACTCGCGAATCTGGTCACTGGGGTCTGCCGAAAACAGGAGCCTGAGTTGTGGTTCCAGCTCAAACAAACGATTATAAAATGCTGGTGCCAAGTGTTCAGCAAGGGGCTCGAATTGCTTGAAACTCGCAGCAATCACATCCATTTGCCGGCCGGTTAAAACAATTAAGGGGAGAGGTTGGGGGAAATCTGACTTTACAAGTTTAAGTGACAATTGTTGCGCTCCAGTAGATGCCGCCGCTGCGTGCAAACGGACGAAAATAACCATGCGCGAGAGTTGCCCGTTGACCCTTAACGAGACCTTAACAGTCAATTGTCCGGTGTGGATAAGTTAGCATCCGCGCAGCACTTCAAAGACGGTGATGAGGCAAGCGGAGCAGTAGGGCGATATTTCATTGAGGTCGCTGGGCGATCATGTCGATCAGCGCTGACATGCCGGAATGGCCGCTGCCCTCCTCGACGATACTGTCGTGTTCTTCCAGGTGTTGAATTTCAAAATCGCTAAAGGCCGACCGCAGAAGATCGCTGGTATACATATTCTCAACTTGCGGCGGCCCGCCGGTTTTATAGGAAATTTGTTCTGGCCGGTAGCCTTGTATTAAAACCAGACCGCCCGGTTTCACCTGGCGTTTGATGTTGTTAAACAGAACTGTGCGTTTTTCCGGTGGTGCAAACTGGATGAAAATTGCAAGGACAATGTCGTAAGCCCCAGCCGCACCGTCCCAGTCAAAGATATCCTGCTGCTTGAAGTTCACATCAACGTTAAATTCTCCGGCCAGACTGCGGGCTTTTTCCAGTGCCGCGGCGGAAAAATCAACAGAAGTGACCCGGGCACCCTGACGGGCAACAAAAACACCATTGCGCCCTTCGCCATCTGCAACGGATAACACGTCTTGACCTGGGCCGAACAGGTGGGCCTGTGATTTGACAAAGGCGTTGGGTTCACGACCAAACAGATAACCTTCAGCCTGGTATCTCTGGTCCCAGAAATTCTGCGGTGTGTCGTTCATGGGTGTTTTTTCTCTGTGGGGGGAAACGCGAAATTAAAGGATAGATAAATCGAAGTAAAGCACCGTTGCCCAGAATTGGGGTCAGAAAATGGCGGAAAATTCGAAGACGCGTGTCCGGCCGGTCACAGCCCAGTCCCACGGATACTTTAGACTTTGCCGTCTTTAAAATCTCGCCTGGTTCTCGCCTAAGCGGTGGAATACGTGCCTTATCTACGCCAGCAATACAATTGCCGCAGTTTCCTATTTACGCGGTCCGTGTTATGCACCAGATTGGTTTGAAATATGTATCAAAACACTGAAAAACGGATTGGCATATGAAAGACATTATTGATCAACTGGCAGAACGACGCGACATTGCCCGTCTCGGCGGTGGCGAGGCGCGCAACGCCAAACAGCACGAACGTGGCAAGCTTACGGCGCGCGAGCGCATCGAACTTTTGTTGGATGAAGGATCGTTTGAAGAATTCGACATGTTTGTCGAACACCGTTGTGCTGATTTCGGCATGGATAAGAGCAAAATCCCTGGCGACGGTGTGGTCACCGGCTGGGGTACCATCAACGGCCGGGTGGTCTATCTGTTTGCCAAGGATTTTACCGTATTTGGCGGCTCGCTGTCTGAAATGCATGCCCAGAAGATTATCAAAATTCAGGACATGGCCCTGCGCAACCGGGCGCCCATCATTGGCCTGTTTGATGCCGGCGGTGCGCGCATTCAAGAAGGCGTGGCGGCGCTTGGCGGTTATGGTGAGGTGTTTTACCGCAATGTCATGGCCTCTGGCGTCATACCGCAGATTTCAGTGATCATGGGACCATGTGCCGGCGGAGATGTTTATTCGCCTGCCATGACCGATTTTATTTTCATGGTCAAAGATACATCCTACATGTTTGTAACCGGACCAGACGTAGTTAAAACCGTAACCAATGAAGATGTGACTGCCGAAGAACTCGGTGGCGCCAGCATTCATGCGGTTAAATCCTCTATCGCTGACAAGGCCTATGAAAACGACGTGGAAGCCTTGTTACAAGTGCGCCGTCTGGTCGATTTTCTGCCGGGATGCAACACTTCCGATGTGCCGGAGTTGCCAACCCAGGACCCGGCTGACCGCCTGGAAATTTCCCTCGATACCCTGGTGCCGGAAAATCCCAACCAGCCCTATGATATGCATGAACTCATACAAAAGGTTGTCGACGAGGGTGATTTTTTTGAAATTCAGGAATCTTTTGCCAAAAATATCATAACCGGCTTTGCCCGGCTCGAAGGGCGCACCGTCGGGATCAT
>JAJFHR010000356.1 GCA_021775515.1 Hyphomicrobiales bacterium
CGGCATTGGTGAACCGTTTGGTTTTCATATGAACAAAATAATCGGCATGAAGAAACAGGCCGGCAAAATATGCGCCGATAGCGGGATGAAAACCGAACTCATAAGCGATTACCCCCAAAAACATCGCGATGAAGAGCATGATCAAGGGGGTGAATTCACCTTGATGCAGCATTAAAAATCGTCGTGCACCGATCGCTGCCATTATCCGGCTAACCTTGTAGTTGAGTTTTTGATAAGTGCCCTGGTTGTCCGGCAGTTCCATGGGGGTTTTTTCCGGGAAGGCAACCAGCCCCATAAACAGTGTGATGGCAAAAAAGAGAACGACCTTGCCGAGTATCCATAAGATGCTCGAAAAACTGACCGCATTAGCACCATCTGATGCGTTACTTACCAATATTATCGGGATGAGGATGGCGACCCCGACAAGAGACAAAACATCATCAATTACCGCTGCAGTCATAACGGCCGTTGCCGCCGTGGACCGGTGCATCAAATCGCCGCGAAGGCTCATCATGGTAAGGCTGACGGCCGTGGCCGTCATGGTTAGGCCCCACAACATGGCGGCATTGTTTCCATAACCAAACATACTGGCGGTGGCATAGCCTGCCAAAAAGGGAAATGCCGCCCCAATCAGGGCAATGCCAATGCTGCGTTTCAATCCTTGCGAAAACCGCCCGAGGTCTTCTTCGAGGCCAAGAGCAAACATAATAAAAACGATGCCCCATTCGCCGATGGTTTCCAGGAACTCATTGTGGGTGGGCAACAGACCGAGATTGGTCAAAACGGCACCGGCCATGATCAACCATAACACGTCTACGGTTCGCGTTTTTTTGCTGATGAGTTTGGCGATCAACACGACAACAAAAATAATTGCCGAATATTCCCATATTGAATACGCTGATGTTTCCTGCAATTTACCTACCCCTAACTTCAACCCTAAGACGTGTTATTTCAAACACATACTGATTTAAGTGGAGTTAACTAAACAGTTATTTATTCGCTTATTTTGCAATCATCCACTTCGAGTTTGCAAAAAGTCTATCACGCTTTGATTTTTTAAAAACCATGGGGCGTTCTAAATGCGAACAAACTGTGACCGGCATACTCACCCCTGAATTTCAGTTGGTTGTCAGTTTTGTCTACCTTGTCTACGAAGATTTTCTTGGCCTGGTGCACAAGAATTGACGTGATGTTGGACGGTGATTAAACTTTCGTGTGATTCGGTCGATTGTATCGGGTATTGGCCATTTTTGGCGTGGCAGGCAGTTGGAGCTGGGGCGTGGTAAAATCTTTCTTTTTGTTAGTTTGCTTGGTGTTTTTGATTGGCGCCAATTCTGCGGCGGCGATAACCTTTACAATTGGCGATAATGACGGTTTTGCGAGTCAGTCAGCGGCAGAAGCAGCCGCTGCCAACGGAGCACAGTTCACCGACCTGTCAAACACAACCGGGACAACTCTAACCACTGTACCTGTCATTTTTAACTTTTCGCCGTTTTTGACTATTACAAATGCCGTGTTCAGCGTTCGGGCTCTTGGTATTCAGTCAAATGATACTGACCCCAATACCCTTCTTTCTGGCGAGGATGGATTAACCCTGGACGGTGTGCTTGTGCCTGAATTTTTTGCCGGCGTCGATCAGGGACAATCGGGCGTTGGTACGATTTCCCAGGTTCTCGATTCAAGCTTCTTTGCGTCACTTGCCGATGGCACGGCGACCTTTGCAATCTTGATGAATTCTTTAGCCGGTACAGGGACCCCATTCGGCGAACCCGTTGCCTTTGATTTCTTCGAACTAACTATTGACGGCACGCCGGTAAGTGCTGTGCCTGTGCCAGCCGCCTTGCCGCTTTTTGCAACCGGATTAGGTATATTGGCTTTATTGGGCTGGCGCCGGAAGCGGCTGATCGGTGCAAAAGCGTAAGCTTTTCTTTCCCGTTTTTCAACCAATTCTTCGAGACGGTTTTGACGTTGTCTTGAGGTAACTTTTGGCTTGAGTGTTGAGCCAATGTTGCCCGAATAGTTTATACTATTTTGCCTGCCGTGTAATAAAGCTCCGTGTTCGAATTTGTTAGCATTTTCACGGTACAATCTGACGTAGAAAGAATTTTCACGCCGGTTAGGACCTATGAGCACACCAAAACCTCCCATGCGTATCCCGGTTCTCGCCGCCTTGCTGGCGGCATTTCTTATCGTCGGCGGTGTCCCGGTTTTGATGTTTTGGATCTGGCCTCATTCGGCGACATTGAAAAATGAGACCGAACAGGTCAAGGAACGCCATCTGCTTTTAGCGCTCAATCTCGGGTCGGCGCTTTCGCGCTATTACGTCGACGTGGTTTCTGCCTTTAAATTCATCGCTCCCGAAATAGCCGCTGGCCATGAGGTCAATTTTGCCCGCGGGCTTTTGGTAAACCTTAATTTCCGCCACATCTGCATCGCCGATTCTACCACCGGCCGCATCCTGAAGAGCTACGACACCACGCCTGCACTGTGTCCAGTATCTTTGCTGGAAAAATATTTCTCCACGTTCAAGTCCCTGGTCGTACCGGGCAAGGTTGTTGTGTCACCAGTAATGCCGGGGCCCCATGGCAAGCCAACCTTATTTTTGCTTAAGGCCAACGCTGATCAATTGCATATTGCTGCACTTGAGACCGATTATTTTCGCAAACTCGGCAAGCAGATTAAATTCGGACGCCGTGGCCACGCTGCCATTGTTGATCAAACCGGTCGAGTGCTGGCACATCCACTGGAGAGTTGGGAGATGGCGATGCGCGACATCTCGAAAGTCTCGGCGGTGAAGCGCATGATGGCCGGTGAAACCGGGGTCGAAACCTTTTATTCACCCGCTCTCAAAGGCGATATGATTGCCGGTCTAACGTCCGTTTCCGGTCCGGGCTGGGGTGTAATGGTGCCACAGCCGATGGTGGAACTTGAAGAAACAGCGGCGGGAATTCAACGATCGACGGTTTTGGTTTTGTTCGCCGGGATGGTTTTTTCGATAACCATTGCCTTAGCCTTTGCTTTTGGCATCGTGAAGTCGCTGCGCCCGGTCACAGTGGCGGCGGCTCGCATGGCAACTGGAGATTCTAGCGCCCGTGCCGGTCAGCCCACAGGTTTGTTTGCGCTTCGCGAAACAGCAGACCTGCGGCAGCGTTTCGACCACATGGCCGCACGGGTGGAAGATGCTCAACGCAGCCAAACCGAACTGCGTCTACAGGCCGAACAGGCCTCGCTAGCCAAGTCTGATTTTCTCGCCAACATGAGCCACGAAATTCGCACGCCGATGAATGGTGTATTGGGAATGAGCGAACTCTTGATGACAACAACGCTCGACAAACGCCAGACTTCCTTTGTCGAGATGATTGTGAGTTCAGGCAATGCCCTGTTGTCCTTGATTAACGATGTTCTTGATTTCTCCAAAATTGAAGCCGGGAAACTGGAACTCGATCCGGTCGCTTTCGACCTTAGAACAGAGATCGAAGATGTGGCCTCGCTGCTATCCTCGCCGGCGGAACAGAAGAATTTGGAGTTGATCACCCGCTTTAAACCGGGACTGCCTCAGCGCCTGATTGGCGATGCGGGGCGAATTCGCCAGATTGTCACCAACTTGGCGGGCAATGCCGTAAAATTTTCGCATGAAGGATATGTCCTGATAGATGTCGACGGTGCGGTAATTGGTGAACACGAAGATATGCGGGTTGCTTTGACTGTTACGGTTAGTGATACCGGCATTGGTATCGCCGATGAAAAATTGCGGAATATCTTCGAGAAGTTCGAGCAGGCTGACAACTCTACCACACGGCGTTATGGCGGTTCCGGCCTGGGACTGGCCATCAGCAGACGTCTCGTGCAAGCCATGGATGGCAAACTTGGCGTTCGCTCAAAAATCGGCGAGGGGACCAGTTTTGATTTTACAGTGGAACTTCCGGTTGACCAAAGTGAGCCGCAACCACTTGTCAAGCCGGAGGAGATGAGTGGTCTTAAGGTGCTGGTGGTTGACGATCTTGAGGTAAATCGCCGTATTCTTGACGAGCAGCTGCACAGTTGGTCCCTTGCGGTGACGACGGTGCCCGGTGGTCGCGAGGCCTTGCAAACTCTGTGTGATGCGGCGACAATCGAGCTTCCCTACGAATTGGTAATCCTTGATTACCAGATGCCTGAAATGAGCGGAGAAGAGCTGGCACGCACGATCAGGAACGACCCCGACCTTTGCCACACACCAATGATCTTGTTGACCTCGGCGGGAGATTCTGGAGACGGCAAGCTGTTTCGTGAAATCGGCATCGGAAGCTATCTTATAAAACCTGTACGGGCGAGTGAACTGAAAGAAGCCATCCTTTGTGTTCTTGCCAAAGAACGCACGCGCGGTGCGGCCCTGGATGTGCCGAAAGCGCAATTTCCGGTCCGCGATGGCGCAACAGGTGAATCACGGCACCGGGTTCTTTTTGCCGAGGACAACCAGGTCAACCAACTGTTAATTGCTCATCAACTTGCCGCTGAACCCTATGATTTGATTGTCGCCGCTGACGGGCAACAGGCGATGCAATGTTACAAATCCGCAGCGGAATCTTTCGATCTTGTGTTGATGGATGTGACGATGCCGGAATTGGACGGATACCAAGCCACTCAGGCGATCAGGTCTCACGAGCAGGAACATGGGCTCAGGCGCGTGCCAATAATTGGCCTGTCGGCACACGCTGGCGAGCGCG
>JAJFHR010000357.1 GCA_021775515.1 Hyphomicrobiales bacterium
CCAAATTCATGATCACTTGATGGATTTCAACTTCGCCACACTGAACGGCAACGCCCGATGCATCGCCGTCAAAATTAATCTTGACCGTGGTCGGCAAAGTCGCCCGTAGCATTCGTATAGCTTCGGTTACAACCTCTTCGATCATTACGACCTCGTCGGAGCCGCCTTGTACCCGGCTGAACGACAGGATTTGCTTGACCAGACCGCGGGCGCGATCTGCGCCTTCCATTGCCCGCGTCAGATTTTCCGCAGATTGGCTGTCCGGTGCAAGATCCTCCATTACCAGGTGAATCATTCCAAGCACGGGGACCAGCATATTGTTGAATTCATGAGCCACGCCGCCGGCAAGTTGGCCCAGAGATTCGAGTTTCTGGCTTTGGTGAAGGCGCTTGTCCATCTGCTTTTGGTGCTCTTCTTGCTGCAGCAGGTCGGTGATATCTCTGGCAACGCCAAGAAAGTTTAATTTTGATCCCTGGCCAAAGCAGGAAATTGAGAGCTCCATCGGAAACTCTGTGCCATCACTGCGACGGGCGGTCAGGCGCCGCGGCCCGCGGTCAATAAAATGTTTTATTCCGGTTTCCATATAGGACTGGACATAACCATCGTGATGTTTTTTGACAGGTTCTGCCGCCAGGATACCGACGCTTTGGCCAATTGCTTGGCTGGCAGAATATCCAAATATTTCTTCAGCCGCCGGATTGAAGGTTTTTATTATTCCCTTCTCATCAGTTGTAACAATGGCGCGGTGGACGTTCTTGAGTATCTGGTCGAGTTCTTCTTTTTGATCACTAAGAGCTTCCTGTGTGCGAATTTGCTCGGTTACATCCTCGTGCGTTGCCAACCAGGCCCCATCTGCCAGCGGCTGGTGCGCGATGTTAAAGGCGCGCCCGTCGCTGAGATGCTGGATTTTGCTGTAGGCCTCTCTGCTGGCGACCGAGGTCAGGCGTTCATGAATATATGCCCGCGGGTCTGCTTCGCCAAAAATTTCATTGGCGATGCGGTGTTCCAGTATCTGGCGGAACGTAGTCCCCGGCGTCGTCAATTCCGGCGACAGGTCATACAAGGTTGCATAACGCTCATTACAGACCACCAGGCGCTGCTCACCATCAAAAATACATAAACCCTGTGACATGTTTCTAAGTGCGAGATCAAAACGCTCATTTTGGTCTGTGAGCTTGATCTTGCTGCCTTGGCGCTCCACAACCTGACCAAGCTGGGCAGCAACGTGGGTGAGAATTTCAATGAGCTCGGCGCTTGGTTCCATCGGGGTAGTTGAGAAAAATTCAAGAATGGCAACAACTTCGTCACGTATCTTCACCGGAAACGCCACACCCCCGGTAAGCCCAGAGCTTTTTGCCGCTTCAGCCCTGACGAAGTTAGGATCGGTTGTAACATCGGCCATCCAGTATGGTTCACCACGCTGGAGTACATAACCGACCAGTCCGGAACCTGGAACTGGAAAAGTTTTTGCGGTTGATTCCTGGAAAATTTTATAGCGGTTCTTTTCGCTGAGGTACCAGCAACCTGAGGGCCGCATTTCCCTCGATCTGTTTTCGGACAGTAAATAAACATGGGCGATTTCCCAGCCGGTAAAATTGCAGACCTGCTCCAGGCTGTACCCGAAAACTTCTTCAACATTTTCTGACTGGTTCGCGGCTACCGCGACCGAATTCAGCAAGACCATGGAAGACGCATGCTGTTCCAACGATTTTTCCGCTTTTTTGCGCTTGGTAATGTCATCGACAATGGCGGCAAAAACGGTGCTATTTTGCGATTGTATTTGCTGCAACGTGATGTTGGTATTGTAATGCGAGCCATCCTTGCGTTGATGGATCGTTTCAAACTGAATGTGATTGGTTTCGCCCCGCCTGAGCGGTGCGATCAGGTTTTCAAACTCTTCTGCGGAAAATTCGGGCTTAAGGTCGAAAGGTGTCAGTTCCAGCATTTCTTCTGGTGTGTATCCGAGATTTTCGCAGGCGCTTTTATTGACCTGCTCGAATTTGAGTGTCTCGGCGTCAAAGACAAAAACTTCGTTTATTGAATCCTCAACAATGCGGGCAAGCCTGAGATTAAGGGCTTCAGCCTTCTTGCGTTCGGTAATGTCATCGACAATGCCTGCAAACACAGTGCTGTTTTGCGTCTGTATTTGCTGCAGTGTGACGTAGGCATCGTAATGCGAGCCATCCTTGCGTTGATGGATGGTTTCAAACTGAAGGTGATTGGTTTCACCCCGCCTGAGCGGAGCGATAAGGTTTTCAAACTCTTCCGCAGTAAATTCGGGCTTAAGATCGAAAGGTGATAGTTCCAGCATTTCTTCGGTGGTGTAGCCCAAATTTTCGCAGGCGCTTTTGTTGACTTGCTCGAATTTGAGTGTCTCGGCGTCAAAGACAAAAACTTCGTTTATTGTATCCTCAACAATACGGGCAAGCCTGAGATTAAGGGCTTCAGCCTTCTTGCGTTCGGTTATATCCGAATATGTTGATACAAAACCACCATGTGGAAGCGGAAATCCTCGAATTTCCAATGTAGAGCCGTCGGGCCGCTGACGCTCAAAAGCGTGTTCTTCAAATTTACTGGCCAGCTCAACCCGCTCGCGGACCATTTCCTCGGTGTCGCCGGTGCCGTAATCACCACGCTCGGCATTGAACCTGATGACGTCTTCATACTTGCATCCGACCGGCAGCACATCCCTGGGTAAATCCAGATTCTGGTAAAACTTGTCATTGGCCAGGGTCAATCTGAGGTCATCACTGATGACACTGATGCCTCCGGGGAAACTGTTGACCGTGGCATGGAGTAAATCGGTGGTTCGTTTGCTCTGGGTTATATCCTCGTGAGTAGCCAGCCAACCGCCGCCAGACATCGGTTGATGGGTGATTTCAAAAATCTGCCCACCATTGATATGCTGGACGTGTTTGCGATATTCGCCCGCCGCGATGCTTTCCAACGCCTTTTGGATATATTCTTCAGAACTTTCGCCGCAAAACCGGCCACTGTCTATTCTGAATTTAAGAACCTCAGTAAGAGTGGTCCCCGGCTTTACCTGCTCAGATGTTAAGCCATAAATTTCGGCATAGCGCTCATTGCAGACGACCAGGCGTTGATCGCCGTCAAACAGGCACAGCCCCAGTGGCATGTTGGCCAGCGCCATGTCGAAGCGGTCGTTTTGCGTTCGCAGGGCTTGCTCAGTGAGCTTTCGCTCGGTGATGTCAACAACAACGCACTGCATGGCACTCACACCATACCAGTCAACCAGAGTTAGCCTGAATTCAAGCCAGACCGGTGATCCGTCCTTCTTCAGACACTCACATTCATACATTTCAGGTGGGTTGCCGCCATTTTTGCGCTCCAATACATAGCCCCACAGGCGTTCCCTTTCATGAGGGGCGATTAAGGGCTCGACCAACCCCATTTCCACGACCTCGTGCTGATCAGCGTAGCCAAGCATCAGGGCAAAAGAATCATTGGCAAACAAAATATCCCAGTCCTGATGGACAAATACCCCTTGGATCGAACCTTCAATCAGGTTTCTGAACTGTTTTTCGCTTCTTTCAGTTGCTTGTCTAGCCTCGACTTCGGCAGTCTTGTCCGTGCCGGTGCCCCGATAACCTGCAAAGATGCCGTTTTCGTCGAATTTCGGCTTGCCGCTAATCAGAATGTGCCGGGCAGGCCCACCCACAGAAGTTGATTTGTATTGGAAATTGCGGAAGGGCCGGTAATTTTCAAGATCATCGAGATGGGATCGCCAGGCCTCGTCCCGGTGAGGGCCACCGGCAAACTCTTCGCGGGTTTTGCCGAGGATATCCTCCGGGGTGATAGGGAAAAGGTTAAAGAAACGCTCAGACAGAAATGAAAGCCGCAAGTCCGGGCCCATTTCCCAAATCCAATCGCCGGATATTTCGGCGATGTCCTTCAACCCCGCCTCACTCTCCCTTAGAGCCTTTTCCGTTTCTTTGTGTTTGGCAATTTCCTTCCGCAGCAATATCGCAGCTTCCTTTTGGCGTCCAAAAATACTGATCACTTGAATGACACTGGTCATTCCCAAGGCTATTACTCCTATCCAGACGGCCATCTCGACGCCGTCCGGACTGGTTGATTCTATACCAGGTGTGCCGGTCTGAAACAAAAATAGGCCTATCGATCCCGAGTAATGAACGCCGGCAAGGGCCAAGCCAATTACTGGAGCAAGGACAAATTTGGAACCGAAAATTTTTAACCTTGATTTTGCTTCTTTGCTCTGGATAGCTACATAGAAAACTGCAATCGTCAGAAGTATTGAAGCCAAAATTGCGACTACAGATTGGGGGTAATCGTAATGTATTATGGCATTTGTGTGCGTGGCGACACTGCCAATAATATGCATTCCTATGATGCTGCCTGCAGTGAGAGTGCTACCTATGAACAATAGCGTTTTTGATACTTTCTTGTTGCTCAAAATATAAAGAACCATTGCACCTGCAATGAAGGAGGAAATTACCGAAACTATCGACAGTAAAAGATCATAGTCATAGGTGACAGGATCATGCTTGCGATACGCCAGCATTGAGGTGAAATGCATGCCCCATATGCCGCTGCTTACTGTCAGGCTACCTGCTATCAGCCAGACAGGGTGGATAGTCTTCCTTTGTGAGGCCCTGATCCTGGCGGCTATTTCAAGTGCGCAGTACGAGGTCAAAACTGCGATCACAACTGAAAGCGCAATCAAAGTGAGATCATGGGATCCGGCAAAGTGGCTTGCCAGATCGGAATGCGTATGAAAGAAATTCATGAGATGTGCCATTTTCCCTATGAGGACGGATAAGTTTCCGCATTTTCCCATCGCGAAATCAATTCGCGTTTCCCACTCTCAGTTTACGGAAAAAACGTTTGTTTGACGTTAATAGGCGAACAAGAGCTATGCCTTGGCCGTGTCGTTCAGCGATACAGTTTCCGGGCTGCGAGAAGTACCCCGTGCAGTACTGGACAACCGGTGTTCATACATGCTGGCCACATCAAGTGGGAAAGCGCCCCGTGGTTCACTCAAGGTTGACTGAATGTCCTTGCTTTCCAGATAAGTAAATCCGTTACAGGCTGCAGCGGCCAAAAGGCTCATCGAATGCGCCCCGCTCAAATATGTCTTTACGCCAAGTTTTTCCGCTGTTGATGCAAAAAAATCGAGGCGTTCGATGATCTCCTTTTCGCTGAGGTCAAGGTTGGAAATATCCGTCCCGATTATGGTGATTCCTGTTTCCTTTAAATTCGTCATATCGGTGGTGCCAAAATCAACTTTGCCGACCACACTGCGGCCATAAGAATAAAGAATATCGACCACCTGGCGGATTGACTTTTGAGTTGACTGTGGGTGTATTTCCATTAGTTCGAAAACAAGGAAGGATCTGATTTTGTTAGGAATACTGCGGCAAAAATCAAGATAGGCTCCGCGCGAAGACTTCTGCTCCATGGTGCTAAACCGCACCGGCACAGTCACGTATCCCTGCTCTTTTTTAGTGAGCAATTGATGGATGGCCTTGGCAGATTCAGCCAGCGTCTGCACGTCCAGGTCATCCAGGTCGACCTCTGTGCCGTCTGCCAGTTCGGGCGTATCGCCAAAGCATATTTCACCGTCGCTTGAATGCCAGAACGGCGAACACCGAAAAGTTGATACCAGCTTGGTCTCTATATTCCAAATGGGTCTAAAAGCCCAGTTAATGCCCGGATGTTTCATTTGCTCAGCACGAGTGGCCACCGGCAAATCACCCGGAAACGGATCGGCTTTCCGGTCCATGTCCATCGCGGATTCAGTCGCATCCTGTGAGGCTTCAACATCATCCAGCAAAGAGCCAATGCGCTGCCAGATTTTTCCCCTGTCGAGTTCGTTTATCTCGATCTTACCGTCAAGAGAGGCGACCACTGTTTTAATTGTGAAGCCTTCGTAGGCGCCGTCCTTGCGAAGTAGTTTGTGCTCAATCTCATCGGCTATAATCGCGCATTTAAGCCGTGCGTTTTTGTCCGAGAGGCCGGCAAAAACAATCAGGTAATTTTCTTCATCAACCTTACAGAATATATCCCGCTTGGAAAGGTTGCGCTTAATTACATCCTCGGTGATCTCGTAGATCGCTTTTGCATAACGCGGCCATTCCGCACCGAGGCGGTTTCGCATCTTATCAAGGCTGAGAAAGTTAAGTTTGCCGGCAGCAAGCTTGGAGCCGTCGAAATTCGCCTGATCCAGATCCGTTCCGCCGGGGTTCGTCGCTGAAGCCGCTCCATTCGGTAAGGCTTGCAGTTCATCGTCGGTCGATTTTCCAAACAGCAATCGTGTTGCTAAATCTATCAGGCTGTCTGGTTGTGCGGAGCTTTTCATTTCCGTTTTGATCCTGGCAAAGGCTAATTTCGCGACGTCAACCTATCCAGCTACACAGGCGCCAGCGCTCCAATGCAGGAGGCCACGGCCTCGCGCAGATCGTTGGGCAAGAAGGGTTTGCGCAAAATCCGATTGGCTCCCAGCTTTTCAGCAGCCTCGAGAAAATCAAAATTGCCGACCCGGCCGCCGCCCGACATTGCGATGATTTTCATATTCGGTTTGTCCTTATGAAGGTTCATTATCGTCTCAATGCCCTCCATATCTGGCATGACGATATCGGTTATCATCAGGTCGGGATCATGATCCTGGCAATATCTTATGGCCTCCAGACCATTGGTCATGGTGGTAAGGTCATGACCATCTTTCCCCAAAATCTGCGTCACCGTTGCGCGGACCAGTTCTTCGTCATCGACGATCAGAATATGAGCCATTGCTGTCTCCGTTTTTAATTGTTGGGAGGTTCAACGACGCTGCAGGCCACCCTCTTTCGCCAACCTAGTAGGTCGGCTTTCCCCAAGCACGTAAACGTACCATCTTGAGGTTAACGTAGGAATAACGGCTCAAAAGCTCTGCCCAATAGGCTAAGGTCCAGCTAAGAACGGGCAGGCTGCTGCCGTAGCCGAGACAGCTTCAGAAGTCATTTTAAAGGCTCAGGAAATTTAAAAGCTGCGGCAGGAAGAGGGGACGGTCCCGTTTGATGATGGCGCGCCTCGAAGGAGAAACTTCGAACGCGCTATTTGAGACATTAGAGGATTGGAACGCCTATCTCAAAGCCGAAAACTTAGAACTACCAAGGCCTAAAAAGCGGCACAGAGCGCCGGTTCGACGGGGGCCTTCACCA
>JAJFHR010000358.1 GCA_021775515.1 Hyphomicrobiales bacterium
GACAATTCCGCGAGCAGATTCTGCCCACCAGCCATTTCGCAACTCAGGCTGTCACACACTCGCACTGTAATCTCCGGTGGTGCGTGCTCGCCATCCAGAACAACGTCAAAATGAGCGTAAAACGAGGCAACCTCGTAAACCTCGGCCATGGATAATTTCATCTCTTCGGCGAGCGCCTGCAACAGAGCAGCGGAGAGGTGTCCTTGCCGGTCTTGAATGAGGTGGAGAAATTCAATCAACAAATCGCGCTGCCGCGGCCGATCGCCCAGAATTTCCTTAACCTGGTTCACAGCTTCAAGATCAAGCAGGCGCCCCTTGGGATATAGTGGGGCTGAACGGCGCCCCGAGCCCGGATGGATACGGCGATTGGCGCCATTTGAAGAATGAGCGGTCATAAGTTGATCTGCACCTTTTTCGTCTCAATTTGTGCTAAACAAGTCTGTATCTCCAGCGCGTCCTGTCGCTATCAAGTGGGTGTCCAGACATGAAAATGGGGCGTTATGCTTCTGCGGTTATTCTCTGGTCTCTGGTCTCTGGTATACCATAGGTCTATTTAGCTAGGAATCAAAGTCGTTTTCGTATCAAAAGATCAAGTTTTTGCGGCGATCACTCCCTACGTTGCCTTATACGGTGTTTTCCCCCGTATCAGATGGAAAGAAGCGACACTTTATTTTCTTGAAAGGCAATCGAGCGCCTGGAGACGACTACGGTAGTCAGGTCGAGGCCTCTACCGCAAGCACGGCCAGGCAATCGCCCGGTTCAATGAGACCGGGATGATGGCGTCCAATAAGAGTGCCTGCCATTTTAGCGGCGTACTGTTGCGGGGCGGATCCTGTTTTCTCGTAATCATGAACCAGCGCAATTACTTCGCCGCCTTCAACCGCCTGGCCAAGTTCAACCATCATTTCCAGCATTCCGCGACCATCACTGCTGATAAAACAGTTGGTGCCGGGCATCGTGAACAGGCGTTTTTCCCGCTGTTCGATTGAACCATCTTTAATGCCGGTGTGAACAAGAACATTTCTGCAAATGGTTTTCGCAGTTGCATTGGTCTGCGGAGTTGAACTTCCGCCGCCGCCCAGCTCGGTGGTCAGAAAAACCTTGCCCATTGCCTCAACCGTCGTATCCAGCATGCCACGGTCATCCAATTCACGCAAAACAGCGAGATTAGGTGCCCCACATGCGTCCAGCAAGGCCAGTGCTTTGGCTTGCTGGGCTTGGTCATCAAGTTCATGAATGGCGGCAAAAGACAGAAAATTGAGGGTTTTGCCACCGGAGTGAAAATCAACCACATAGTCCATATGCGGAATAATATAGCGGGTGAGATAATCAGCAATTTTTTCGGTAATTGTGCCATCGGCTTTGCCGGGAAAAGCGCGGTTCATGTTTCCACTATCAAGAGGTGAGGTTCTTTTACCTGCCTTAACCGCCGGAGCGTTGAGGCACGGAATAATAACCACACGGCCTTTCACCGAAGTGGCCTCAAGCTGTGCGGCCAGGTTCAGCAAGGCAATCGGCCCCTCATACTCATCTCCGTGATTGCCGCCGGTAAACAAAACGGAGGGACCATCGCCGTTTTTGATTACCGTAATTGGAAGGCGGACCAAACCCCAGGCGGATTGATCAGTGGACGAAGGTAAACACAAATATCCATGATTTACCCCATCCCGAGAAATGTCCACGGACGTGGTTACTACAGTATCGGGATTTTCCGTCATGCCATCAATCTTTCACATATAGCGGGCGCGGGAAGCTGCAAAACGGTTCTGCCCCTGTTTCCGTGACCAAAAAACATTCGCTGATTTCGATGCCCCAGTCATCTTTCCAGATGCCCGGAATCATGTGCAGGGTCATGTTGGGTTTCAATTCGGTTTTATCACCCGGCCGAAGCGACATCGTATGTTCGCCCCAGTCCGGTGGATAATTGACACCGGTTGAATAACCAATGCGCGATTCCTTCGTTAAACCATATTTACCAATGCTCGAGCGCCACGCCGCCTCGACATGCTCGCACAAAACGCCGGGCCGGGCACTGTCGAGCGCAGCGCTGAGGCCTTCAAGGACAATTTTGGCCGTATCCGTCAAATGCTGGGGCGGTGAACCCAGATGAAGCGTCCGGGCCATGGGGCAATGATAGTGTTTATAACAGCCGGCCAGTTCAAGTATTGTTGCTTCGCCTTTCGAAAACGGCTCATCGCTCCAGGTGAGATGGGGAGTGGAGGTGCCGCGACCGGTTGGCAGCATGGGCACAAGTGAGGTGTAATCTCCGCCAAAATCCTCAAATCCGCTGATGCCTGCCTGATAAATTTCAGCCACCGCATCACACTGTCTGACGCCTGGTGCAATAACGTCATAGGCGCGCTGCATAACTTTTTCAGCCAGCCTTCCCGCTCTTCTCATAAACTCAATTTCTGTGGCAGATTTGATGGATCTTACCCGGTTCACACGCTTCTTGCTGTCTGTAAAACGCACATTGGGAAGCTTGGATTGAAGCGCATTGAAACCTGCAGGTGAAAAATAATAGGCATCCATTTCAAGCGCAACTACACCGGTCTCAAGACCGCGTTCAACCATAATGTCGCCGATATAATGATAGGGATGGCGCAGTTCACTTTGCACATAATCATCCGGATAACCGTAGATATTGCGCTCTGGCAAACTGGTGGTAACCCGCGCGCCGTTTGCGTCAATACCCCTGACGATGCAAATCGGTTCTTTAAGTTTGAGAGCCACGATAACGACTTGAGGCGTGTAAAAAGACCAGCCATCATATCCGGTCAGATAATGCTGGTTGGCGGGATCGGCGAGCACAAGAATGTCAATGCCGGATGCATTCATGGAGGCCCGCGTTTTTTCCAAACGAGCCTCATATTCCTCGGCGGTAAATTTCACGATGACCCCATACACCAACAACCAGAAAGCTGGATGCAACCATGTATTTTTCAATAGGTCTTGGCAAGCTGAGAAATAAAAATGTGCGCAGAAATTTACAACGACGTCAAAATTTCTAATTGCGTGTAATTTTTGGTGTTAATCGTGGCTTAAGATAGAATTCTTCGGCCAAATTTAATTCACCAACGATATACCAGCCAATGAAGGAGCGGTATTTATAATTTACTTCTGCTAGGATCACGCTGCCATTGGGTTCGTTTAATCCGCTAGGCAAATTAATGGTCTCACCGGAAGTTCGGGCGGTACCGTTTTGCGTATCACTCCAGTCAACTTCGCTCTTGCCGTCTTTATCAGTAACCACACTGGAGATGACAATACTCAGATCATTTTCGTTATAGGGGCTGATAATAGCTTGAGAAGCGGTAAAAATATTAGCAATTTCGGTGTCGTCAATTTCTTTGGCTTGCGCGACCAGATCCGCCATCGTGCCGGCAACAGTTGCAACCCGTCGATCAATAGTCAGTGCATCGCTGATTTCGACAACGCCGAAGAATACCGCTATCATTATTGGAAATATCAAGGCGAATTCAATTGCCGAGATGCCGCGGTTGTCTTTGACAAACAATGATTTTTGTCGGGAAAATCTTAAGCCGGGTTTGTTCAGTTTTTTCCGCATCACATTACTTTCAAAATCTTTTCTCGCCTGGGATGTTTGGTAACCCGTCAAAAGGGTTCATTCCTGAAAGCAGCACTTGCAGCAAGCAGGCGTTTGCCATCGGCCATGTTATCAAGGCGTAGTCCAAATGACGGCGTTAAAACGGGCCAGGCATAAAAAGCCCTGACAACAACAACCGACCCACTTGCGCCGGGATCAAAGGTGAAATTATTATTGAATTTACCGGCACCGTCCAAAGGTGGCGGCAATGTTGTCGTGGTAAAGTTCTCGAAGGCCCTGACATCAACCTTCATTCCGCCCTGGCAATCAAGGACGACAGGAATTTCTGCACACAATAAATCTTTGAACTTGCTGGCATCAATACCGCCTGATTGCACTTGACCAGTGCGAATTTGCCGCGAGGCTTCAACCACCGCATGCTCCATAATAGTAGAGCTGTAAAAAACAATGGC
>JAJFHR010000359.1 GCA_021775515.1 Hyphomicrobiales bacterium
TTTATTGCGATCGTTCCCGCAATGCCTGTGAAGATCAGCGTTGGCATCCAGCCTGCCGCCCAGGGCGGTAATATTCCTAATTCACCCATCGTAAGTGTTATGCCATCAAAGATAAAATACCCAAACCCCATGGCAACACCGGCGGCAAACAAAAGTCCAAGACCGCCGCCGCGTTTGAACTTATGGGCTAGCGGTATGGCGATTATTAACATCAATATCCCTGTTGCCAGGGTTGCGAAGCGCTTATGGATCCAGGTCGAGTAAACATGGGGCGGGCGTAGTCCAAATCCGGAATTTTTGACGAAATAGAATAAATCTCCCACTGTCATTTCTTCCGGGTCCCCTTTGCGCGTTCCCGTAGCCGCTGGTCGCATGAGGCCGGTATAGATCAGTTTGTCCAGTTGGGTTGGCGGAAGATTCTCACGGCTGTAGATTGTGACATTGGATAACAGCCAGCGTTCACCCTGAAGTTCTGCATTGTCGGCCAAAATTTGTTCCTGCAAAATTCCACTGGAATCTCTGCGATAGACGGTGACACGGGTTAGTTTGGTGGTGGAAGGGTTGGTCGATACAGCGCGGATGATGTCTTTTCCCGACCGCATCCAGATCGGATCATTTTCTCCCACCGACAATTTTTTGCTGCTGTAATCGCCAATACCCCATTTGTGCAATGTCGGTGCCGCCAAAGGAACCGCCCTGTCAACAATTGCAAAATCAAAAAGCCCGAGCAGAATTGCTATCGGCAAAAGCGCCAGAAACAGGCGAAGCTGGGAGACGCCGGCACCCCAGATAGCTACAAGCTCACTATGCCGGCTGACCTCGGTTAACATCAATAGCGCTGCCAATAGTATTGAAATCAGGATGAATTGAGAGGCAATTCCCGGTGTTCGTAGTGCCGCATAACGCCAGATGCCGGATAATTCACCGTTATTAACGGCTAAAATGTCATCAGCATAAGTCACCACATCAAGGGTGAGCACAAAGGCTGTTACACCAAATATAATAAGGGCAAACCGCAGGATGAGGAGCTTCGACAACAATATGCTGAGTGTGTACATAATTACTCACTCGCCGGTTTGGCAAAACGCGAGCCGATCCAGCGAAACCCGTCATTGATGAATTCCAAGACAGGTTCCAGCCGGTCCGGGGTCAAGGTCATAGAGGTGCGGAAAAATCGCCATAAAGAAAAGGCTGCCAAGGCGATAAACGGTAACCAAAGCGCAAATAGCGGTGAGGCACCTTCGACGCGAATTGCCAAGGCGCCTTGCTCAACTATTTCATTGTAAGCAATCAAGATTATTAACGCGATGGCAAAGCGATATGGCCGTTGCCCTCTTCTGCGCCCAAGCGAGAATGGGATGGCTAAAAAGGGTAAAATCACGATGGTTAAAATGAGAATGATACGCCGATGAAATTCGGCACTTAGCGCATCGATCGATATTCTGTCAGGTTTGTTTTTGCGTGCACTTAAGAGTTCCAGCAGTGTAAATTCCCGCTGGTCGAGCCCGCGAATTCGAAAAGCTTCTTTGGAAACTTCGCCAATCGGTGTATCGATGACCTTGAATTCGCCTACGTCCTGGCTGGGTTTGGCGCCATTTTCTCTATCCCAGTAACCGCTTTTTAATTTTAGCCTATGGCCGACTTCAAGCCGCAAAACCGGCCTATCCTCATCCGGTATTTCAATCAGAGCGCCTCGCGCGGCGGTTACGGTTTCACTGCCTTTGACACCGTTGTCTTCGAATAGAAAAATTCGTTTGAATTTATTGTTGCCGCGAGAAAGTTCATCGAGAATGAAGGTGCGTTTTCCAACGCGCATAAATACACCTTCCTCGGCAAGAAAAAATACATCGGCGCTCTTAATCGAGAAAACTACCGCCCGGTAGAGATAGCGTGAATGGGGCTGGATGAAGCCAAAAATTGCTGTAGCGATTATTGCCAGTGTACAGGCCAGAATGATTACCGGCCGGGCAATTTGGTGCAAGCCGTAACCAGCAGCCAAAAAGGCGTCTATTTCGCTGTCTTTACTCAGCCGGTTGAAGCCAAACAAAAGCCCTAAAAAAAGGGCTGCGGGAAGAGCGATGCCGAGGTAATGCGGCACCAGATAGGACAGCATTTCGAATATCAGGCTAAAAGACTTTTTCTTACCCAATGTCAGATCCAGCAAGCGCACAAGACGCTCGGACAATAACAAAGCCAAACCAATCCCGACGGCGCTCAACATCGGCGGAAATATCTGATTTAGAATATATTTGCTGGTCGTTGGCATAGTTTCTCAAAGGTTTGGCTGCTAAAGCCAGATTTTTTTCATAGCTGATAGTAAGGCTGACATGAGGCCGTCTTCAAGGTTGATGGCAGCGCTTAGATGTGGCGCGGCAGGCCAACCTTTATCAATAAACTCACATCCTTCAAACATTTGCGTGGAACCGTAGCGTGGTATTACATGAAAATGAACGTCCCGATCCACCATCATCAACATCAAATAATTTATTTTTTCGAAGGGCCGAAAAGCCGCCAGGCTGCTTTCAATCTTAGTTGTAACGAGCTTGAGTTCGCTAAAGGCATCTGCCGGGATCTGCGAAAATGCAGCCGCGTCGTCTTTGCAGACAAGGACCAATGACGCCAAGGTTGGTTGTTGTGGCCGCAATAAAACGCACCAATGATCATATTCCTTGATCAAGGTTTGAGGATAGCCAAATTTAATCTGGGTGGCATTAGTCATAATCCATCTCCAGCAAACAACTTATACTGCGGCAACTATGGCGCATAGTCATGAAAGGTCGAGACGGGGTGGCGGACAGATTTTTGCAGAGCATGGATGGCAATGCCTTTGATTGTTTTTCAGTACGCTATACTTTGATCTAAAGCATTACAAATATTAAATTAATTAGATGTTTGGGTGGGCGGCAAAAACTTCCCTGCTTGCGGCATGTTGCAAAACCGTGGTGTTATCCACAGATCGGATGTTCTTGCCAGTGGAAGGTGTCCAAAATCGGGCAACCAACTTACACGTTGGGCAGGGATCCCAAGTCCTCAAATTTGGTTTCATCGCCAGCCAAGCCGCGCATGGTTGCCTTAACAGACCAAGTGGAGCCTTTTCGGACCATCGTGAATATATAATAGTGGGCTGCGGGTTTGGATTTGTGAGGCCGCATTGAGGCCGAGGGAACACCGTAGACAGGCACCTGGGCCTGAGGTCCGGCAGTTGTTTCAAACATGTGGGTGTGATTATGGCCGTGCAACACCAGATCCGCACCTTGCCGATGCAGGATGTTTTTGAATTCTAGCGCATCCCATAATGCCTTGCGCCAGCTATTTTGGCCTGGCAGCGGCGGATGGTGGATCAAGATTATCCGGCAAAGGTTCTGTTCACCCAGATCATGAAGGATGTTTTCCAAAGCCTGCAATTGATCTGTCCCGATGCGTCCACCAGCAAGGAAGGGAAGCGTTGGGATGGCGGTTGAAACACCGATTAGGGCAACATCGGCGATGCGGCGGACATAGGGAAAATTACCAGCATAACAGCGAGCGTAATGATCATTCGGCACATTGCCAGTCATATATGGCTGCCACAGACCCAATCCCTCATCGTGCGGTACCGGCACGTAGGCATCATGATTGCCGGGCACAAGGCTAATCCAATCGCCTGGTCCAAACTCTTCAAGCCAGGTTTGAGCCTGATGAAATTCCCGTTTCAGCGAGATATTAACAAGGTCGCCGGTAATCGCGACATGGTCGGGCTTCATCTGTTTTACATCCTGGCGCAAAAGGTCCGCTATTTTGCGGCTGTGTATCGCATGGCGGTTGCGGTGCCAGGATTGGTGACCGGTGAGGCGTTTTCCCAATAATTCGGCCAGTGAGGCCTTTGGCAACGGTGCGAGATGGACATCGGAAAGGTGAGCTAAAATGAACATATTACAACATCTACACCACAGCCGTTGACTTGGCGAAACCGAAATGTCATTGAGTGCCAGTCTGTGTTGAGTTTTATACAAGAAGGTCGATTATCGTGAAAGTAGTCATCTTGGCAGCAGGCCAGGGTAAACGTCTCCTGCCTTTGACTGAGGATATTCCAAAATCATTGTTGGATATTGGTGGCCGGCGCCTTCTTGAGCGCCAGATCGACGCCTTTGCCGCCTGTGGCGCCACCGAAATTGTCGTGGTTACGGGGTATGGTGCCCGGCAGGTAGATTTGGTGCTCGATCAAGTGCATGACAGATTGCCGGGTGTGAGCTTGAAGACGACGTTCAATCCTTTTTTTGGTGTTGCGGATAATCTGGCGAGTTGCTGGATGGCCCGCCACGACATGGATAAGGATTTTATCCTCGTAAACGGGGATAACCTTTTTCAGGCCGATTTGGTTGAACAGCTTTTGAAGGCCGATGAGGCCCCTATTACCGTGGCGATTGCCCACAAGCAGGAATATGATAACGACGATATGAAAGTCATGGTTGATGGCGACCGGTTGACTGAAATCGGCAAAACGTTACCGGTAGATACTGTTGATGCCGAATCCATAGGCATGCTGCTTTTTCGCGGTGAAGGACCGGGGCTGTACAGGGCTGCGCTTGAGGAGGCGATGTTAGAGCCTTCCGGTCTTCGGCAATGGTATCTTTCCGTAATCAATACTCTGGCCAAACAGGCGACCGTCATGACCCAGTCTGTTGATGGAATTAGCTGGTGTGAAGTTGATTTTCCCGCAGATTTGCAACATGCCCGGCATATGGTGGCTGACTGGTCCAGCTAGACCGGGTAACTCCTTTTTATAAGGCCAACCGGATGAATGCCAAAAATCAGCCCAGATTTTTTTCCCGCTGCTGCAACAGCCTGGATACAAGTTCGTGATCGGCGGGTTTATCAACGTCGATAGCCGCTTCGCCATAGGGCAGAATAACGGCGCGGGTTTGCGCGTCCAGAAGCACAGAAGCACGCTTTAATGCGGCCTCAAGGGTCAAAATTCCCGCCAGGTATTTTATCAAGGTGCCAAAACCGAATGTTCGTGCCAGGGCCCAGGGTTTTTTCCTGATACGGTCAACCTGGTGCCAAAAGCGGACTGCATTGAGCGCTTTTTCGGATTTTAAATAATAAAGATTGCAGCCTGAAAGATCACCGTCACGAAACTTGAAATAGGTCCGTTTTACTGTTGTATCGACCCGTTCTATTTCTGATCGAGTGGCCACACCAACGGCAATATCACAATCCAACTTCCGGGCATGGTGACAAAAACTTACCACCATCGCGGGGGTTAACAGGGCATGGTCGGCGGTCGTGACAAGGAGTGGAAAAGGATGGTCCATCTGCTCTATCGCACTCACTACGCTTTGCGGCGCGCTGGTGCTGCTTTTAAAGAGCGATAAATTCTCGCCGGATATACGGGCATTAAGCTCAGAGACAGAGCGCAAGACATCGAAATTGTCGATAGAAACTGCGCAAGACTGTACTTCGGGAACGGCGTCCAGTGCCTGCACAACGCGAATTAGCATTGCGGTTCCGTTGATTTCAATCAGGCATTTATGTTTGGCTTTGAACGCTGCCGCCATCGGGTCGTTGGGGCCACGCGCAGCAGCGAGAATTAATGCGGAAATCTTGGGTTTCGGGCTCATGGGCAGCATTTGGCCTGGTTATAACGGGCGTTCATAGATGCGATAGGTTTTATAGGCTTTTGCCCCCATGACTTCCAGCATATGGCGCATCCTGGTGTTATCTTCCAAAATCCATGACATTTCGCATCGCTGAGTGCCGCGGGCATGATGGTATTCACGCAGCTTATTGATCATAATAAAGGCCAAGGCTGCACCTTGTGCGCTGTTTTGGTGCTTTTTACGCACACCCATCAATAACAGACGAACCGACTTGGGTGGCCTTATAATGATGCGCCAAAGGACTTTAAGCCAGCCAAAAGCCAGAAGCTTGCCATCGAGGTCGGTGATGGCGTCATTAAGATTGGGCAGCGTTACCGCCATGGCCTGGGGTTCGCCGTCTAGGCTGGCGATGGTCACATACCCATCTTTTACAAGCATTTTCAGGTTTTTGCTGAAAGCATCAATTTCACCCTGCGTCATGGGAACATAGCCCCAGTTATCACTCCACGCTTCGTTGAATATGTCGATGATTATCGCAAGATCCTGGGCAAGGTTTTTCTTGTTTATAGTGCGTACTGTTAACCCAGGTGTGCGGCCTATGCGTTTTAACACCCGGTCCGCTTTGCTAAAGTCGCTTGCCTGCAGGTCATAATCATAGGCCAAAACATCTTTTGCCTTGGCAAAACCCAAATTTTCCAAGTGTTTGGCATAATAGGGCAGGCTGTGAGCCATCATTAGAGAAGGCGGGGTGTCAAAGCCGTCGATCAATAGCCCTATTTCATCATTAATCGAAAGGCTGAACGGGCCTTGTATCTGCTTCATGCCACGCTGGTGCAGCCAATTGGAGGCAGTTGATAGCAGTTGGGAAAAAACCGCCTCATCATCAATGGCGTCAAGAAAGCCGAATTGTCCTGTTTTACTGTTATAACGTTGCTGATGTATGCTGCAGATCTGCGCTGAAATTCGGCCAACTGGCTTGCCATCTATAAGCGCGATCCAGAAGGCTACTTCGGCATGGTCAAAATAAGGGTTCTTTTTGGGGTCCAAGTGTTCAAGGCGTTCGAAAAATAGCTGCGGAACCCAATTGTCATCATTTGCAAAAACCGTAAACGGTACGCGCAAAAAAGCCATTTTGTCGGCTTTTGTCTGCACCTGTTTGATCTCAATATTGCCGGGTCTGGCGATTTTCTGGGTCATATTTTTGGCGGTGCTAGTAAAAATGTCTATTGAACTTATGCCGGAACGTTGGGGCTTTCGGTGTTTGAAACCAAATGCACGCTGCCGCTTTTGACGTCATAGAGCGTATCGGCAATTTTTGACCAGACCGGGCGATGAGTGATTGAAAGCACTGTAAATTCTCCGCCCAGAGATTTGATGTTGTTGCAGATTTCTAACTCGGTTTCAGGGTCAAGCGCGCTGGTAACTTCATCTAAAATGAGCAGTCGGGGATTTGTTACCAAAGCGCGGGCCAAAGCAATACGCTGACGCTGTCCGCCGGAAATTTTGGCACCATGTTCGCCGACAACGGTGAACTCCTTGTCAGGCAGGCTGGAGACGAACTCCCAAGCCCCTGCCTTGCGCAATGCGGCCTCAACGTGGCTTTCATCATACTGTGGATCACCCAGAGCAACATTGGCAAATATCGTGTCGTGAAACAGCGTCAACTCCTGGGGCACATAGCCGATCATCTGACGCCATTGTTTGACCGAGATGTCATCAAGAAGCGAGCCATCAATCCGAATTTCGCCTGATTGCGACCGGTAAAACCCAATAACGAGGTCAACAATAGTGGTTTTACCGCTACCTGAGGGGCCACGCAAAACCGTGATTTTACCGGCCGGTACGCTTAGAGTTAGATCATGCAAGACCGGCAAGTCTGCGTAAGCAAAAGTGACATCCTGAAAGGTAATTGCCTGGCGCAAAGTTGGTGGTTTGGCACCTGGCCAGTGTTCTATCTGTTCACTCGATTCCTCTATTAACCTGTGCACTGCCCAATAGGCGCTTTCGAGTGATACCGCCTGTTGCAAAAAACGTTGCATCCTGCCGGTGATGGAAACGATCTGATAGCAGATGATGCCCATAACACCGAGCTCGGCAGCCGGAATTTGCCAGATCTCCTTGGCACCATATAAGGCGATACCGAGTGAGGCAAACATGATGATCTCTTCACCATAAAAACGCCCCTGCTGAGCAATGACCTGGCCTCTTAGAGCCCGTTTCAGCCCTTTAATTTTTGTGTTGAAGAGTTGCGAAAAGCTATCGTAACGCGCCATCGCCTTCAAAGGTTTGATGTTGTTGAGGGTGTCGGAGAGATAAGTTACGAGATCAGACGTCCGGCGGGTTTGGCGTTCTCCGGCCTTGCGCGATACCGTTATAAGAATATTGAGGGTAAAAACGATGACCAAGCCTATTCCCAAGCCCACTGAGGCCAGTTTCCAGGAAATGAAGGTGGCGACGACCACGTAAGACATGCCCTGAATGCCGTAGGCGATAAAACGGGCTGCTATCAGGTAGGCGGTACCGGCACGGGTTGCGTCATTGCTGACGGCATTGGCAATGCGCCCGACGCGTTGATCGGTGAAATAACCCCAGCGGGCGCTCATTAGGTTTTCGATCAAGTTGGCGCGCATGCTCGTGGCAACTTTGGCAACCTGAAAACCCACATAGGTGAGTGCGGATAAAGCCAGCAGAGCTTTGAGCACCAGGAAACCAATGACAATCAGCAGTAGGTTGGCAAATACCGGGGTAATTTCCAGGGAGGCTAATGTACCGGTAATGTAGCCATTAAGCGGTGAGGAGTTTTCCTGAATGCCGCCGACCAGTTCGGTAACCGCGGGCAACAGAGTCATGATGCCGATGGCTTCGGCAAATCCCGCCAGCACCAGGCAGACGAGAACGAGCGCCGGATTGGTATTTTGAGCGTGGAAAAAAATTCGCAGGATGCTTCGCATAGATTAGCTTAAATCCGATTATTAAAGACCAAAGCAGGAAAATTTCATGCGTTCACCCGGTTTCAAATCCTGACGGGGTAGACATCATAATTGATGCCAACCTAATCGTGCTCGCTTAATTTTTCCATATTGGCATTTGCCCGTTTCATTGCTGCTTCAAACCGGTCTTCGATAGCTGCCATGTTCTTTTTAGGTTCTTGATAATAGGCCGTAAACCGCATCAAGGTGAGGAAGGTATTGTTGATTAGCCGTCCCCACCATTTCATCGGGCGGTCAAAATCAACAATGAGAATTACCCGCTCTTCATCGGTATCATTCCATACTTCGTGGTCAAACGTATCGTCGATGACAAAACCCTTGCCGGTTCGCCAGGGGCGAACCTCCTCACCCACCCGGATGCGGCATTTTTCATAATCTTTGGGAATAATTAGGCCCAAGTGATAGCGCAATATCCCTTTGGTGACGCCGCGGTGGCGCGGAATGTGGTAGCCCGGAGATAGTATGGAAAACCATGCGGTCTGCAGCATTTCAGCGTTTTCGATGAGCCGCGTCGTATTTGGTGCCTGCTTGGAATTTTTAGGCAGTGGATCGCCAAAGCCGTAGAGAAAAAATGTTCTCCAGTTCTCGCCTTTTGAAATTTTCTTTTGATCAGGCGAGACTTCCTGAAACGTCGGGATGGCCTCTCGCTGCTTGAGAACTGTTTTAACTTCTTCCAGTATCTTTTGCCAATTATTCTCAATCTCCAAAAGATGAGGAAACTCAGCGGTTTCGGCGAATGGTTTATTGTCAACCAGAGACGCCTTGGCAAGCGTGGATTCAAGCCCGCGAATGAGAAGCCGGCCGTATTTTTTTACCTTTTTACGGCGATACAGTTTTATGCGGCCAATAAGACCAAGTTCAGCATCGTTTGAGGAAACTGATGACATTTATAACCTCACTTGTTCGCTCGAAGCTGTGCCCAGGTTTCAGCGTATCCGTGTGGGGAACTATAGTCCAATTTAGCTACCTTTAACCAGCCGGGAATTTCAAAAGTGGACTGAATTAAAAGAGTTTTTAGATTGAACCTGCCTTCCAGCCACGATAAAGGTTGCTAATAGCAGATATATCGTTGTCTGCAAAAGATAATTCCCGAGGTAGTGGCATGTGGGCGCGAACAAAGTTGCGGATTAACTGGGGTGACCTGGTTCAGGGCGGTCTGGCCTGTTTGGGCGGGCAGAGTCGAAAAGATGCCGTGGGAGAAGTCGAGAATTTTTGGGGCCACGAGGATGATGGAATTGCCGCTTATTCCGTCCGCAGCGGTTTTGATCTTCTACTTCAGGCCTTGAACCTTGATCCTGGCGATGAGGTTTTGTTTTCTGCCCTAAATGTCAAAGGCATGATTTCGATTGCCAAACGCGAAGGTTTGCAACCCGTGCCGGTGGACCTAGATCTTGAACATATGGCACCACGGCTGGATGCTTTGGAAAAAGCGATAACACCACGCTCCAAAGTTCTGGTAATCGCCCATCTTTTTGGCACCGTTGTTGATTTTAATCCGATTATTGAGCTTGCCCACAAACATGGAATTCTCGTGGTTGAGGATTGCGCCCAGGCCTTTTTCGGCAAGACTTTCAAAGGACATGAAAAAAGTGACGTTTGCCTGTTCAGCTTCGGGCCGTTGAAATCCACCACAGCTTTGGGCGGCGCTATCGCCCGCGTATCTGACCCCACTTTGCGCCAGCGCCTGCGGGATATTCAAAGTTCATATCAACTCCAGGCGGGTAGAGATCAATTTGTCCGCGTTTTGAAGTTTTCAGCGATCAAAGCTGTAACCGCACCGGGAATTTTGGCAATCGTCCACCGGCTGTTGAAAGCCAGAGGAAAATCCTATGATGATCTTCTGGCAAATCCGGTAAGAAATATCGCTAAATTGGGGTCTTCCAAAAAACTGCGGTATCAGCCCTCAACGGCAATGCTTCGATTGTTGGCGTATCGATTGAGAAATTTCGACGAGCCGGAATTAAAGCAGCGCTCGGACATGGGGGCAACTTTAAGCTCTCTTATCGGAACCTCTGTTTCTCAACCGGCAATTGATAATTCAGCCCACAGCTATTGGGTATTCCCGGTGGTTGCAGAACATCCCCATGAGTTTATCTCGGCCCTGCGCGAAAAGGGATTTGATGCCGCAGACTTGCCGCGTTCGCGCGCGGTCGAGGCTCCGGCCGATCGCCCCGATCTTCGCCCTGAAACCGCAGAAATCGTGCTTAAGAACCTTGTGATCTTGCCGTGTTATCCCGGCATGTCCAACGATGAGATTAGCCGGCTGGCGGGATGTGTAAAGGAAGTCGCGGGCCGCGAATCCGCCTGAGTAATCTGACCAGTTTGCATCGAAGTTCGAAGATTGTTGGTGAGAAGAAATATAATAAATTCAATGCCCTATATTGATGGTGTCGAATTTTCAATTTCACCCCGGTAGCACGGCAGCGCCTTCTCTAAATGATATTGTGGTCAGGCCCATAGGGGAATTTAGTAATATTTTCGGCGCCGGTTTCAGTTACAATTAAAATGTCATGTTCGCGATAACCTCCCGCCCCGGGCATGCCCTCAGGCACCATAATCATCGGCTCCATTGAGACCACCATGTTTGCTTCAAGGACAGTGTCAATATCCTCACGCAGTTCAAGAGCGGCTTCACGTCCGTAATAGTGGCAAAGAATGCCGAACGAATGGCCATAACCAAAAGTCCGGTATTTCAACAAACCATGTTCGGCGTATATCTGGTTGAGTTCATGGGCTATTTCGCTGCATTTTGCACCCGGACGAATGAGGTCTAGACCGCGGCGGTGAACGGCGCAATTAACCTGCCAATATTTTAGGGCATCATCGCTTGCGTGGTCACAAAACAGGGTTCTTTCAAGGGCGGTGTAGTAACCTGAAATCATCGAAAAGCAGTTCAGGCTCAAAATATCGCCTTTTTCTATCCGGCGGGTGGTTAGCGGGTTGTGAGC
>JAJFHR010000360.1 GCA_021775515.1 Hyphomicrobiales bacterium
TGGTCAATAACGCCGGTATCTGGCTTGAGGGGGACTTCGAAAATTATTCACCCAAAGACATTCAAGCCGTCATCGAAACCAATACCATGGGCACGATTATGATGACACATGCTGTTTTGCCGGGATTGCTGGTGCAAGGGCGCGGCGCGATAGTCAATGTAATATCCACCGGTGCGCTATATACCCGAAAGGCGATCAGTGTTTATTCAGCCAGCAAATGGGCTGTTCGCGGCTTTACCGGTTGTCTGGAAGCTGAGTGCGCGCCTAAGGGTGTGCGGGTAATGGGGTTTTACCCCGGCAAGATTGCCACTAACATGTATAAATCCGCCGGGATCGAGCGCGATCTAGATGTGGCGATGGCTCCCGGTCAGGCGGCCGCAATGATCGTTACTATGCTGGAAGATGAAACTATGGTCTGGTCGCAGGTGAGCGGTCGATCGATCGGCGATTATCAGTGAGCAGCTTTTGCCGCCGCCAGAGCCCTAGCCAAAGATGCATTTACGGTTATCGTCGAACCTATTATGGTGCCTGTGAGAATAATCAATACCCACTTCCAGCACTTCAAATTTGATTTATGACTGCACAAACCCCAGCACATCGCGACCCTGAACGACTGTGGAGCATTGGTGCCATCTTTGTTTCTCTGCTGGTCGCAGCACCCGTTATCGCCGTGGGAGTTATGGCGATAACGCCGGTTGAAAATATTTGGCCACATCTCATTAATACGGTCCTGCCCGGCTATGTTAAAACTACAATTCTGCTTATGACCGGGGTTGGTTTTGTCACCTTTGTCGTCGGCACAGGCACCGCCTGGCTGGTAACTACATGCCGGTTCCCGGGGCGATCGGTCCTGCAATGGGCATTGTTAATCCCGCTGGCAATGCCGACCTACATCATTGCCTATACATACGTGGACGTTTTTGAATATTCGGGACCGGTGCAAACCGCCCTGCGCGCTGCCCTTGGCTGGACCAGCGTCAGGGATTATTGGTTTCCCGAAATCCGCACCCGTCCCGGCGCCATTTTTGTCATGTCATTTGTGCTCTACCCTTATGTATACCTTACCGCGCGCGCAACATTTTCGCGTCAATCGGCGGGATATCTTGAAGTGAGCCGAACCTTGGGCCGTGGGCCGTGGAGTGCGTTTTACTCAGTGGCCCTACCCATGGCCCGTCCGGCAATCGTGGTCGGAGTAACCCTGGCGATGATGGAAACATTAAACGACATAGGCGCGGTCGAGTTTTTTGGTGTCAATACCTTAACCGTCGGCATGTATGTCACCTGGCTAGGCCGCAGCAATCTGGGTGGGGCCGCCCAGATTGCCTGCATCATGCTGGCTTTTGTTTTTTTATTAATCTGGCTGGAACGGGCAGCGCGGCGGCGGCAGAAATATCATGACAGCAGCTCAAAACAACGTCCGCCCAAACCGGTATCGTTGTCGGGAAGCCGGGCATGGCTGGCCACTTCGGCCTGTGCATTGCCGATCATATTCGGGTTTGTGATCCCCGCCCTTATCCTGATCCAGGCGTCACTTTTATTCTATGAAGATGCACTTGAAGGTAAATATCTGCAGTTTGCCACCAACAGCTTGCTGTTATCTTCGACCGCAGCACTTACGGCAGTATTGGTCGGTTGTTTTTTGGCCTATGCGCACAGGCTTTCGCGCAACCGGGTTGTTCAATTTGCCATCAGGTTTTCCAGCATGGGATACGCGGTGCCAGGTGCTGTCTTGGGCATCGGCATATTGGTGCCGCTGGCCAGTCTCGATAATTTCGTAGATGGCCTGGCGAGAGGTTTACTCGGGTTTTCCACCGGGCTGTTGTTGACCGGCACCATGTTTTCGCTGGTGTTTGCCTATCTTGTGCGATTTTTGGCCATTTCCTACGGTACTGTTGAAGCTGGGCTGACGCGTGTCACCCCCAGCCTTGAAATGGCGGCCCGGACTCTGGGCCGCTCTGCCACCGGTACATTCATAGAAATTCACCTGCCACTTATCAGGCCTGCCATCGGCACGGCCGGTCTGCTGGTCTTTGTTGACAGCATGAAAGAACTGCCCGCGACATTAATTCTGCGGCCGTTTAATTTCGACACGCTGGCTACTCACGTCTACACACTGGCCTCGCTCGAACTGCTCGAAGAAAGTGCACTGTCTGCCCTGACAATTGTGGCCGTCGGCGTCATTCCGGTGATATTGCTGAGCAAAACCCTGCAGCCGGAACATTCATAAGCACCCTTTTCGTCAACCACGAACAACTACCGCTGGCTGGCTCAAATCATTAAAACGTACATCTTGACTGTCAATCGTGCTACTATTCCACCGGATCGGCATCGTGACCGATCCGGCAGTGGGGGGCTGCGGTGATGTCTTTTGCAAATCACAGGCCGATTATCAGCCCGCTGCAACGAAGCCGGGCACGGCTTTGATTTGGGGGAATTAAAGACGGGGTGTATGCAATGCGCCGAGTTATTAATGCAGCCGTTACCGCAATTTTTTTTGGGACACTGGCGCTAGCGCCTCAGGTTCTCGGGCAGACAGCGCCAATGCGGCTCGCCCAGGCAAGCGCTGCAGCCGACAACAACATAAAGTCAGCGAATAGCGATCTCGACCGCCTCGAAAAACAAGCCAAGGGTTTACGGCCCGGTGCTTCCGGCGCCAAGCGGGTTCTTAAGCTTTTGGGTCTGACTCAGGGTCGATTGAATTCGTCACCCAACAAAAACCACCCCTCCTGGGTGCAGGCTAATGAGCGGTTAGGAATGCTCAAAAACCGATTACTCGAACTTGCTGCAGGCAGGAACCCTGATGCCGCTCCAGCTGCTGCCACAACGCCAGCGCCAACAACGCCTGACGCCAAACCGGTTAAACCCGAAACACCACCTGGTTCTTCACTCAATCCCCGCCTGGCTCGAGCAACGTCAGAGCTTAACCGTATTAATACAGCATTTCAGGCGATGCCGCCGGGCGACAAGGTGACCGGCAGCCGCTTGATCAATGACATGAACAAGGTAGCCGCGGAGCTCAAGGCCTATCCCAACCGGCGGGATCCAAACTGGGTCAGGGCGGCGCAAAATTATAATGTCCTCAATAAAAAGATCGTCGCCAGAGCCAATGCTGCACCAACGGGCGGGCAACCGGCACAATCCGCTTCGGGAGATCAGACACCGGCTGATCCCAATGTGGAGCGGGCGGCGCGCGAGCTTGCCTTGATTGACCGTCAGGTTAAAAACCTGAGGCCCGCGGACCAACGCGGCGGCATGCGCTTTCATAAAGATCTGGGACGTATAGCCAAGGTGTTGAACCAGGCCGCAAACAAGGCACATCCGACATGGAAATCGACGGTGGCAGAATTCCGCCGCATCAATGATCATATCATCACCACGTTAATGCGCGATATTAACGCCAAGGTTATCGCGCATTCAAAAAAGATTGATACCATGAGCGAGTTGGAACTGCTGACCAAAAAAACCAGCGATCAGGCCCGGTCTGAGTTGCAGAAAATATGGAATGCCGCGGCTGCTTTTGGTGCCCCCAAACACCGCGATGTGCAAACCTTTATCGCCACCCACAGGGCTGCGGATTTAAAGCTGGTCAACCGGATTAATGCCGCTATCGCGGAGCACAATAAACTCGGCGATGTAAAAGCCAAGGTCAACAATATTGAACAGCGTATGAAATCATTGCCGGTGCCACAGCCGTTACGCGCTCCTTTTGATGCCGATGGAATCAAGGCTTATGCGATGGCAATCAAAAAGGCGCAGGAGGCGAGCGTAGAGGATGTCGCCTATCTCAAACGCATTTCCGGCAAGACACCGCTGATCGCCTCGCAGCGGCTCGGTCGCCTGTTGCATTGGGTCGGCCGCAAGCCCGATGAAGTACAAAAAAGTGCTGCCCAGACGGTTCAGGCGGTAGATGCGTGGGTCAATGCCGGTATCGGCACGTCGGATTTTCTGGCCACCACCGATATTAATGACCGCGGCCATGTCGCCAATCGGCTGCTGGGTCCGGGCCAGCACGAAAACACCTTGAAAAAACTCGAAGATGCCGCAGCAAGAATGGAGACAGCACAGGTGCTCGATCAGGCAATAGCGCGCCAGGGAGGTCCGGATCGGGCGGCACAAAAAACCAAGATTTTGAACGCCATAACCGGCTTTAACAACATGTTTGACCAGGCTCTGGCGGCAAGCCGCATGCCCAAGCCGGCGATGGATGACGAAAAATATATCGCCATTGCCAAAAAAACCCTGACCAACCCAAAATACAAAACCGTTAAACCACATAAGCGTCTGGTCATTAACAGCAAGGTCCGGCGCAAGGAAAAAAAGGAAGCAACCGCCTCTGGCAACACACTGACGGTTTATCACTACGTCTGGGACCAATATCAGGTGGCAACCGCCGAAAAGACGGATGACAAGTATCACATCTGGTATACGACGCTGAAATATTTCTACAAGGGCGGATCAACCACTCCGACAGACCGCTGGATCGTCAGCGGGCGCCACCAGTCGATCCAAATCCTGGAAGAGAATATTGTGAAGTGACCGGCAAGGTAGATGCATACAGTCCCCCGGCCAGAAGGTTGTAGTTAGGGGAAAATAGGCCCCCACGGTTTAATGGGCGAATTAGTTGTGATTTCAATTGATACTTAAAAAAGTAAATTCCGCTGCACCGGCAATCGGACCTGCAGCACCGTTGTCATTCTCGAATTCGGCATATCCATTCAAATAAAAATATCTTCCTTCGCG
>JAJFHR010000037.1 GCA_021775515.1 Hyphomicrobiales bacterium
ACAAGGTCTTCCTCAACTTCAATCCCCAATTCAGCGCACAACTCCATTGCCGTGCGCCGGGTGATCCCCTCCAGCACGCCCATTGCCGGTGTTGTAACTTCCCCCCTTTTGACCGCGAAAATGTTAAAACCCGGACCTTCGGTGACATTTCCCATGCCATCACTCAAAAAGACGTTTTCTTTGCCCGCATCATAAGCCTCATGCAGGCCTTGCACGAGGTCGAGCCAGTGATAATTTTTTACTGTCGAATCAACTGAAGCAGGAGGAATTCGCGGTATCGAGGCAATATGAACACGCAGGCCACGGGCGCGCTGATCTTCATCGGCAATCCAGCCAAAGGGAATGGCAAAGGCGAAAAAATTATTGACGGCATCGCGCGGATCGCGACTGAAAGTCGGCGAATGGCCGCGCGTCAGCACCATCTCCACATAGGCATCTTCCAGACCGCTTTGCACAACACATTGCCGGAGGATTTCCACCAGTTTTTCCCGGTCAACCGGCAGTTGCATGCGGAGTTTATCAATGCTGGCGAGAAACCTGTCGATATGGCAATCCAGCCGAAAGAACCGGTTTTTCCATACGTGAACTACATCATAGGTTGCATCTGAGCGCAAAAAACCCCAATCCAGAATGGAAATTTTAGCTTCCGAAATCGGCACATACGCCCCGTCGATATAAGCAATCCCCGGCGGAAATTCCGTCATGTTCGATAACCTTTCACCCAACTATCGGCAATTAACTTGAGCCTAGAACACAAGCGGCGGCAGATAAATTGGAATTTTTCCTTCTGTCATAAATACCGGTGACCACTGCGTGCAGCAGTGCTACCGTTCCTACTTCTTTCGTGCGCACTATTCAGCGCATCGCTCCCGCCAATCAACGCGGAATGAACAAATGACAGCAAGCGAAGAAATGAACAAATCTCCGGCGCAGTCCGAAGGTGAAATCAATACCTCGCCCCGGCGCCATGAGTGGGCGCAAAAAACTCACAATGATGCCACCCGGTCGCTGCTTGATGAAGATGCCGAATATTTTCTCCATCAATCAGTCTCAAGTCCCTGTCTTTCAACCATCGCTAAGGCTGAGGGTGCTTATATTGAAGACATGCAAGGACGGCGCTATCTCGATTTTCACGGCAATAATGTCCACCACATAGGATACGGTCATCCCCGGCTCAAACAGGCAATTGCGCGACAAATGAATGAACTGCCATTTGCACCACGCCGGTTTGCCTGTAAGCCCGCCGTGGCGCTTGCCGAAAAACTTGTGTCAATTTCTCCCGGCAACCTATCCAAGATGTTATTTACCACCGGCGGGTCGGATGCGGTGGAAGTCGCCCTCAAACTTGCCCGCGCAGCCACCGGCCGTCACAAGACAGTTTCATTCTGGGATGCGTTTCACGGCGCTGGATTTGGTGCATCGTCCGTGGGCGGCGAACAGCTGTTCCGCTCACACGCAATCGGCCCGCTGCTCGCCGGGACCGAACATGTCGCCCCTTTTGCCTGTTACCGCTGCCCTTATGGGTATCCTGAAGTTGGCGGAAAGCCGCAGCTTGACCTGTGCAAACTAACCTGCGCCAATTTCGTTCGCTACGTACTAGAAAAGGAAGGCGACGTAGCCGCAGTTATTGCCGAGCCCGCCCGCGCCGTCCCCTACATTCCGCCACCGGGATTTTGGCGGGAGGTGCGCCAAGCCTGTAACGATTATGGCGCCTTGCTCATTTTTGACGAGATACCCACTGGCCTCGGCAAGACCGGGCGCATGTTTGCTTGTGACCATGACGAGGTTGTTCCCGACATATTGGTCATGGGCAAGGCGCTAGGCGGTGGCATATTGCCCATCGCCGCCGTGCTGGCACAGCCCGAACTGGATGTGGCGGGAGATTATGCTTTTGGCCACTATACCCACGAAAAAAACCCGGTATCGGCACGCGCCGCCCTGACCACCATAGAAATTATCGAAGACGAAAATCTGGTCGAAAACGCAGCTGAGCTTGGCGTCTACGCTCTTGATCGGCTCGAAACCATGAAGGACAAACACCCCGCCATTGGTGATATTCGCGGCCGCGGCTTTCTTATCGGCATAGACCTGGTTTTGAGCCAAGACGACAAATCACCCGCCAATGACCTCGCCGAGGATGTATTTTATCGCTGTCTTGATAACGGACTTTCGTTCAAAACGACCATGGGCAATGTCCTCACCCTCACGCCACCTCTTATTTTGACCAGGGAACAAATGGATTTCGCCCTGGATACAATCTCTGAGTGCCTTGGACAGGCCGAACGCCAACATGGATTAAAATCATGACCGGCAGGATCAGGGTCGTCCGCACCGATTGTGAACTGGAGTGCCCACACATTGATCATCAGTTGCGCGCCATGGGCATCGAGCTTGTATTGCTGCCGGAAAACATCAGCGAGCAGGAACTCGCCGATGAAACCGAAAACGCGGATCTTCTGTTGATGTGTTATACGCCGATCACGGCCCTGGTTATCTCTAAAGCCTCCAGGCTCAAAGGCATCGTCAAATATGGCGTCGGCATCGATGCTATCGACATAGCAGCGGCAAATACACGAGGTATTCCGGTCGTAAATGTTCCCGAATATGCTGAAGAAACCGTCGCAGAAGGCGCATTTGCCCTGTTAATAGCCCTGACCAAAAAACTAACCACCATTCATGCCACCATGCAGACTGAAGGCTGGGCCTGGCCGACAGTAAAATGGATGGGATCGGACATTGCCGGTAAAACTCTGGGCCTTGTCGGCGTTGGTCACATCGGCCGCAGTATGGCCAGAATGGCAGGGGCCGGGTTTGGCGCAAAAATTCTCGGTTATGACCCCCATGTGGACCAACCCGCGATGCAGAAGCTGGGAATCACCAAGCAGTCAGACCTCGCTCAAATGTTGTCGCTGTGCGATTTTGTATCCATCCACTGCGTGTTAAATGAACAAACTCATCACCTGATTGGCAAACAGGAACTTGCCTGCCTGCGGCCATCGGCAATTCTCATCAATGTTTCGCGGGGCGCTATTGTTGATGAAGCAGCCTTGGTGGACGCTCTCCAGTCTCAACGACTTGCCGGTGCGGGACTTGACGTATACAGCCAGGAACCCTTGAGCCTAACCGGCCATCCGATGAGCAGTCTTTATGGGATGGCCAATGTAATTCTTATGCCGCATCTGGCATTTTACACCAAAGAGGCGATGCAGCGGCTGGAACAAGAAACACTCGCAAGATGCGATGAAATTCTTCAAGGTAAACCGGTGTTGGTCAAATCAACAGATCCGCGGCTTACCAGTCAAAAGTCCGGTGTGGTTATTTCCACATGACCGCAGCCTAAAATTAAAAGGACCCCGCCATGAAGCTCGATGAATACGCCTCTTATGATGCCCTGGGACTTGCTGAACTTGTCGCTAAAAAGCAAATCACCCCGCGCGAACTGGCCCATATTGCCCGTGATGCCATAAACACAATCGACGGCGAGCTCAACGCTGTGGTCGAAACCTATGATGACCGCATCGAGGGTTTGGATGAAACAACTCTGGGCGAGGGACCATTTAGAGGGGTGCCCTTTTTAATCAAGGATGTTTTTGGCCATGAAACCGGGCGCAAGATAGAATTTGGCAGCAGATTGTGTGAAGGCATGCTGGTTGAAGATAACACGCATGTGGGCGATCTTTTCAAAGCCTCGGGCCTCAACATTCTCGGCCGTTCCAACACGCCGGAATATTCCATGGCCGGGACTGCTGAAAATGCCCTTTACGGCGATACGTCAACTCCGTGGAAAAAAGGCTATTCCGCCGGAGGCTCAACCGGCGGCGGCATGGCGGCTGTTGTCGCTGGTATTGTTCCCATCGCCCATGGAACCGATATCGCCGGATCCATCCGTATCCCGGCAAGCTGGTGTGGCGGTGTCGGACTGAAACCGTCACGCGGTCGCATATCTTTTGGCCCTACTTTGGATGAAAACGGTTTTGGTCTGGCGGTAAATCATGTGCAGACCAAAACAATACGCGATACTGCGACAATGCTTGATTGCCTCGCAGTACCGCAAACCGGTGATCCCTTCCTTATCCCCAGGCCTGACCGGGCTTATGCCGATTTTCTTAACTCACCGCCCAGGAACCTTAGAATCGGGTGGTCAGTTGACCCTTTAATGGGCGTTAAAACCGATCCGGAAATTGTTCAACTCGTCGAAAAAGTCGCGACTTTACTCGAAGAGATGGGCCATGAAGTAACTAACCAAAGCCCGGTGTTTGACGGACTTAACTCAGTGCGCAAATTCGCTGATGTGTGGTTTTTCGGATTTGACCAACGCCTGCATAGTTACTCCCTCAGGTCAGGTCACAAAATCGGGCCGGACACGCTGGAACCGGTAATCCTGAAAATATATGAGCATGCCTGTGCTATGACTGCCGCCGATTTTTTCCCGGCCATGGCGGAAATGAATTCAGCCCGCCGAAGGCTTGCTGCCTTTTACGATCAATTTGACATCTGGTTAAGTCCGACCATGGCTCGGGTCTGCGAACCCCACGGCAACTACAACCTTGGGCGGAGTGACGTTGACATGGATAATTATGTCGAAGAGATACTGGCGGTTCCCTGTCAATTTACCGTGCCTCATAATATTATGGGCACACCGGCCATTTCCCTGCCTTTGGGCATGCACTCAACCGGCCTGCCCATCGGCATTCAGTTGGGCACCCGCGGTGCAGATGAACATATTATTCTGCAACTCGCTGCGGTACTGGAACAGGCCATGCCGTGGGTTGACCGCATTCCGCCCCTACACGTTTCACAGACGTAGCGGCATAACTCGCTTAAAAAGGTTATTTTCAAAAATAATGCCCCGTCGCGCTCTGTATATTCGCGCCGACGGGGCGGGTATTTTCTTCAACCGGACTAATGCCGGTCGGTTCATCAAGGCTCTGAGAGACCTGGCCTCGGCCGCTCGCCCTCGTATAAGATTTCAATATGTAGGTTATTAACGGCGCAGAATTGCGGGGGGTCAAAGTCTAAAACTCGCTATCCAAGCCGCGACCTTGCATCATGGCAAGGCCAGCATATTCGGTCAGGTGGACTCATGCTTACTCCTTCCAGCAGGGCGTTAGTCAGGTTGTCTGCGAACCGGTTCAGTAGTGATACCTCCAACTTTGAAGGGCACTTTTTAATCAATTCACATACTAACCTGATAACAAGCTTCGCTCGTTTACCGCAACATGTCAATATAGCTGTGCAACGAATGGTGAATACGTCCAATGGCGGAAAAATGGTGTACGACAAAGAGCCATTAGGAAAACAGTCACCAATAAGAGCCCATTGTAATTTGGTGTGAGTTTCCGCCTCACCCCGCCTTAATCCCACCTAAAAAGCTAAAGTGGATATAGCTTAAATCCGGGGACGGTCAGATCTTTGCCTTCCACGCTATTGGCCGTTATGTTACACCGCTCAGAAAAGCGAAGTTAAGCTTGGGCCACCAATTGCTCTTAGGCAGTTCTTAATGCTATAAATATATGACATAGGGCTCAAGACTGTTTTGTTAAAGCAAGCGCGGGAGAAAATGAAATCATGCGTAGATTTAGAGCAAGCCTAGCTGTCACAGGGCTCTTTTCAGGTTTAACCGCTGCACTGGCACCAGCATATGCCATTGACGATGTAGATGATTTTTTTCAAGAGCTTATCAACAGTCCAACACAATATTCATCATCCTCCACCGATCGCAGCAGAACCAACTTCACGGTGCCGGTTAGAAGATCGGCCGGCCATTCCGATTCGGTACGCTCGAAGGCGCTGCCGCCCGAATCATATGTTGAATTGAGCCAGAAAGATCTCAAGCCCGCCGAGCAGATGGGAACATTTGCCGCAGCCGTTCACGCAAATTTGAACGACCCCGATGGCGCTCCGGTTCGTGTTCGCAAAACTCATCGCCGGAAAATTATTGAGTTTTACAAAGACCGCAACTTTGAACCGGTTTGGGCTGGTGATTACGGGTTGAGCGCTAAGGCCAAACATCTTTTGGCGTTATTGAGCAAGGCAGACGAAGAAGGCCTCAGTGCAAAGGATTACCTGCCGGCCTCGCTTTCTGATTATCTTGATCAGGCAGAGGGTATTGAAAACTCTCCGTCTATCCTGGCTAAGCTGGAAATTGAACTCACTGCGGCAGCGTTGGAATATTCCCATCATGTTTCTGCCGGGCGAGTAAAGCCAATTCGAATTTCCGAGTTGCATTCGATCAAGGCTAAACCAGTCGATCCGGCAGAAGTTTTGTCAAACATCGCATCTACCCTCAGGCCGGACACCTACCTGGCCTCTTTACAGCCGCTGACGCCGCAATATAAATTTCTTAAAAATGCCCTTGCCAAATACCGCAAATCATCCGGGGCAGATGAGGCAATTTACATTCCGGCCGGACGCCTCATCAAGGCTGGCCGATATGATGATCGAATTGAGCTTATAGCAAAACGGCTGCAACAACTTGGTTTTTACGACATCCCGCCACAACCAGGCGTCGAGGCTGGAAGTGGATCAGAAACTGCGGCGACGGCAAGCCCTGACAGCAGTTTGTATAGTCAGGATCTTGTCGCAGCCATTAAGGACATGCAGGAACAATCGGGCCTGAAGCGCGACGGTGTCATTGGCAACAAAACCATTTCTGCCCTCAACGGAAAATCCGATGCCGAAAAGATTACGAAAATTGTCCTGAGCATGGAAAGACTGCGCTGGTTACCGCAGGATTTGAAGAGCAAATATATTTTCGTCAACCAGGCATTTTTCGAAACATGGGTGATGGACGGCGGCAAGGAAATTTTCCGCTCTGATGTAATTGTTGGAAAACCTCAATTTCAGACAGCGGTTTTTGCCGATGAAATGGAAAAAGTGGTCTTAAACCCCAGTTGGTATGTACCGCGCTCCATCATCTACAATGAGATGATACCCAAACTGTTCAATAATCCCTATTACCTGGAAGATGAGGGCTACGAAGTTACCGATACCAGCGGCAGGGTTGTCGATAGCGCTTCTGTTGACTGGGGACGATACACCAAAAAGTCGATCCCTTTTGGTGTCCGCCAGCCGCCTGGCCCCGGCAATGCTCTTGGTAAGGTAAAGTTCCTGTTTCCCAATAAACATGCAATCTATATGCATGACACACCTGCGCGCAGCTTGTTCAAGAAAAGTGTTCGCGCCTTCAGTCACGGCTGCGTTCGGGTGCAAAAACCTATGGAGTTTGCCGAGATCATCTTAGGCACACAGGGCTGGAGCCCGGAAAGAATTCGCGCCGAGATTGCAACGGGACAAAACCAAACAATTTTTCTCAAGCAAAAAATCCCGGTTTACCTTGGATATTATACCGCCTGGGCCGATGCCCAGGGTAACGTGCAGACACGAGATGATATTTACGGTCGCGATCGTGTTCTCAATCAAGCGCTGGAACAAAACGATCGGGCTCGCTCATCACAAAAAATTGCCATGAGATAAACTCCTACATCTTTTCAAACCTCTACACCCAAAGGCCGCAACCCAGTTGCGGCCTTTTTGGTTCAATCGCCCACAAACACGAACGCCAACATACAAACTCATAATTCTGCTACAGCGGTAAGGACGATCTTTCAAAAAACATGTACTCTTAGTTCCCATGAGCGATTCTTATCTTTATTGGGAAGATTTCGAGCCGGGTTTTTGTGTAACCATCGGCCCCAAGGTCGTGACGCGCGAAGAGATTATTGAGTTTGCCCAAGAATTCGACCCTCAGCCGATGCATGTTGATGAAGCTGCCGCAGAAAAATCTTTGCTCGGCGGACTATCTGCCAGCGGATGGCACGCTTGTGCTATTTTAATGCGCATGCTTTGTGATGGCTTGCTGCTCAATTCAAGTTCTATGGGCGCGCCCGGGATTGAAGAGGCTAAATGGCTGCTGCCAATTCACCCTGGTGACCGTCTTATGATGAAAACTACCTGCCTGGAAAGCCGACCCTCGGCCAGCCGGCAGGACATGGGGCTCGTTAGATTTGTCTATGAGCTTTCAAACCAGAAAGATGAACTGGTTTTGACCTTGTGCAACAGTCAGATGTTCGGCCGCCGCAAGCAGGACGGTGACACATGATCGGCTATTTTGAAGATATTTTTGTAGGTGAACAAACCAACCTTGGAAGCCATACATTCACGGCGGATGAAATTATCAGATTTGCCGAAAAATATGACCCACAGCCTTTCCACTTGGATGCTGAAAAGGCCAGGCAAAGCCACTTTGGCAAATTGGTCGCCAGCGGATGGCACACTTGTGCAATGTGGAACAAACTGTTGGTCAATACTCTTCAGCAGGCGGTTCAGACCTCACACCCGCAAAACCCGGACGAACCTCTAAAGCTTGGTCCTTCTCCAGGTTTTACCAATC
>JAJFHR010000361.1 GCA_021775515.1 Hyphomicrobiales bacterium
GTCGGTGACCATGGACACCGTGTCGCAAGTTCAAAGCCATCTGTTAGCGCATCAATATGAAGGCCTCGTCAAGAAGTCGAAACTGAGGGGGAAACGACGATGAAGCTGATTTTGCTCGGCCCCCCGGGCGCAGGTAAGGGCACTCAAGCCGTGCGGATTGAGGAAAATTACGGCTGCATTCAACTTTCCACTGGCGACATGTTGCGGGCTGCGGTTGCTGCGGGCAGCGAGATTGGCCGGGAAGCCAAAGAAATTATGGCGCGCGGTGAGTTGGTGCCCGATGCGGTGGTCGTCAAGATTATCTCCGACAGAATTGATGAGCCCGATTGTTCCAGCGGCTTCATTCTTGATGGTTTCCCGCGCAATGTCACCCAGGCCCAAGCTCTGGATGATATGTTGACGGACAAAAACCTGAAGCTGGACGCCGTGGTGGAAATTGCCGTCGATGATGGGATTTTGATTAGCCGTATCGAAAAGCGAGCCTTGGAAACCCAGGGCGGTCCGCGTGATGATGACAATGCTGAAAGCCTGAAAAAACGCCTGTCAGTTTATCATGAGCAGACAGCACCGCTGATCAAATATTATAAAGAAAAAGGCGTATTAAGGTCGGTGGACGGCATGGCCGACATTGATAATGTGAGCAAACAGATTGAGGAGGTGTTGAAGCAACGCTAACTTTGATTTCAATTGCGAATTTAAGCTGTTGACGGGACTTGTAAGAATCCTTTAAAACCACGCAATCTCTATATTTGGCTTAAACGGCACTGACCTTCGCCCGAATTTTGTGGGAAAGGATGGTCGCCGATGTTTACGTATGCAATAAAGATATCAAAGCGGTTGTCTAAACCCTTGTAGTTTAAAGAATTTTGGAGGCCCAAACGTGGCTCGTATCGCAGGTGTAAATATTCCGACAAACAAGCGTGTTGAAATAGCGCTTCGTTATATTCATGGCATTGGCCCAGCCCATGCCAAAAGTATTTGTGAAAAAGTCTCTATTCCACCGGAAAGACGCGTAAATGAGCTTTCTGATGGAGAAGTTATCCAGATTCGTGAAGTGATCGACCGGGACCATCTGGTAGAAGGCGATTTGCGGCGCGAAATTGCTGTAAACATCAAACGCCTCATGGATTTAGGCTGCTACCGCGGTTTGCGCCACAGACGAGGCTTGCCTGTACGTGGTCAAAGAACACATACAAATGCACGCACACGAAAAGGTCCGGCAAAAGCAATTGCCGGCAAAAAGAAATAATCGGCAATTAATTCATTCTGCCGCATCTGAATGAAGATCGGCGTCTCTTTACAAAAAGGCATAAGGCATCAGGCATGGCCAAGGAAAAAACCAAAATTCGGCGCAAAGAGCGTAAAAATATTGCCTCCGGTGTTGCGCACGTTAATGCGACGTTTAACAACACGATGATTACCATTTCCGATGCTCAGGGAAATACGATTTCTTGGGCATCTGCCGGCATGATGGGATTCAAAGGTTCGCGCAAATCCACGCCCTACGCTGCGCAATTGGCAGCGGAAGACGCCGGAAAAAAAGCCATGGACCATGGCATGAAGACACTTGAAGTAGAAGTGCGAGGACCGGGTTCGGGACGCGAATCAGCCCTGCGGGCATTGCAGACGGTTGGTTTCCAGATCACAACGATTAAGGATGTCACTCCGATACCGCATAACGGGTGCCGTCCACCCAAAAGGCGCCGGGTATAATAATACGGCGTCAGTAACAAGACAGTTGACCTGTGTTGTTTAGTTTATATTTGAGAAGAAATAGGCTGTGTTTGTCTCAAGGTTATGAGACTGGAAGACCAGCGCTATAGGATAGAGGTTCCCAAGGTGATTCATAAGAATTGGCAAGAGCTCATTAAACCGACCAAACTGGACATTAGCTCCGGTCATGACGGACAGCGAGTGGGTACGGTGGTTGCAGAACCGCTGGAACGAGGTTTCGGCCTGACACTGGGTAACGCCCTTCGGCGCGTGTTGTTGTCGTCGCTTCAAGGCGCGGCAGTTAACTCTGTCCAGATTGATGGTGTGCTGCACGAGTTTTCTTCAATTTCAGGTGTGCGTGAGGACGTCACGGATGTCATCATGAACATCAAGGAAATTGCTGTGCGTATGCATGTCGAAGGTCCGCGCCGGGTTGTCCTGCGCAAAGAGGGCCCCGGCATTGTCACCGCCGGTGATATTGAAGAAACCGCTGATGTGGAAATACTCAATCCCGAGCACGTTCTGTGTACGCTTGACGAGAATACCGACATTCGCATGGAATTTACCGTTAATACCGGTAAAGGCTATGTCGCGGCCGATCGCAATCGTCCTGAAGATGCACCAATCGGGCTCATCCCGGTTGATAGTCTGTACAGCCCAGTGAGAAAAGTTTCCTACAAAGTTGAGAACACCCGCGAAGGTCAGGTTCTCGATTATGATAAGCTGACAATGCAGATTGAGACCGACGGATCCATTACACCTGAAGATGCCGTCGCCTTTTCCGCGCGCATCCTACAGGATCAACTGCAGATCTTTGTCAACTTCGAAGAGCCCAAAGCCGAAGTGGTTGAAGAAAAAGGACCTGAGCTTGAATTCAATGCAGCCTTGCTTAAGAAGGTTGATGAACTTGAACTGTCAGTCCGTTCGGCAAATTGCCTGAAAAACGACAACATCGTTTATATCGGCGATCTCATTCAAAAGAGCGAAGCAGAGATGTTGCGCACGCCAAACTTTGGCCGCAAGTCGCTCAATGAGATTAAAGAGGTTCTGGCACAAATGGGGCTTCATCTGGGTATGGAAGTACCCAATTGGCCGCCGGAAAATATTGAAGATCTGGCCAAGCGGTTTGAAGATCATTATTAAACAGCATGAAACGGCGCCGGATATGTTCCAGCACCAGTGTAAAGCGTTAAATTGGAGACTAAACTATGCGACACGGTAAAGCACACAGAAAGCTCAACCGGACAGCAAGCCACCGCAAGGCGATGTTCCAGAATATGGCTGCCGCTTTAATCAAGCATGAGCAGATCGTGACCACCTTGCCGAAAGCTAAGGAGTTGCGGCCGATTGTTGAAAAACTGATTACGCTGGGCAAGCGTGGAGATTTGCATGCCCGCCGTCAGGCTCAAAGCCGGTTGCAGGACAAGGATATGGTGTCCAAGCTTTTCGACATTCTTGGTAGCCGCTATCAGGACCGTAATGGTGGGTATACCCGCGTCATGAAAGCAGGTTTTCGCTATGGCGATTCGGCTCCGATGGCCGTAATTGAATTTGTTGATCGTGATCCCGATGCCAAGGGCAAAGATTCCGGCCCGGTAATGGTTGATGACGAAGTTGGAACGGAAACAGCCGAAGCTGCAGCCTAAGCGTTTCGCCAGCCACACCAATGAATTGTTTTAACGGCGGCTCCCCTAAGGGTCGCCGTTTTCATTTGTAATGTATTATCAGCGCTGCCGGGTTGGCGTCAGCGCCGTCAATCGCTATATCTGTGGCAGGATAATAAAAGGCCCGCAACATGATACGCTTTTTAACGCTTTTTTGTTTTTGCCTGATTTCGTTTGCCTCATCTGCCTATGCCGAGGAAAATAAAACCGTTCCCGAAACGGCGGGTCAACTCAAGCTCTCTTTTGCACCAATCGTCAAAAAAACAGCCCCGGCGGTAGTAAATGTATTTTCCCAACGGGTCTCGAGGCGCCGGGCATCGCCGTTTTTTGACGACCCGTTCTTTCGGCGTTTTTTGGGCAGAGGCCAGGGACTGCCGCCCGCACGGGTGCAAAAATCTTTGGGCTCTGGCGTAATTGTAAGCC
>JAJFHR010000362.1 GCA_021775515.1 Hyphomicrobiales bacterium
TCGAATCTCATCGCCCGCTCCAATTTTTTCATATAATTCAAATATTTAGTGATCTGGTGTGGTGCGAGATTTTGCCGTTGGTGGCAAGTGGTGTGATGTAACCACCGGTCTAATGCGCCGCAGCTACTGCTTAACAGGCAATCGGACTTAGGTCCGGGACTGTAGGAGAGTTATTGCAGACCCTCCCTTTGCCGCCGGGTATTTTTCGATTTGTCAATTTACGGTTTGGTTTTGGCATTTGACTTTTTATGATCGGCTGTGGGCTTTTCCTTAGCCGTTCGCGGTGGTTTTTGCCGAGCTGCCGGGATAGCGGATATGCCGGCTGGCGTTAGCTGTTTGGCCCAATCGGTGGCGCCAGGTATCTCCAGGCCAGTGAAATTCCGCCATCTGCCGGGCTGGCCAATAAACCGAGGTATAAAGCGTGCCAAAGCCGTTTGAAAAGTTGGTGGAATATAGTGGCGGTTTTAAAAATGCCGCAATAAATTTGTCAGCGGGTTCATCATGCATGGTGAGGCGGTGGAGCAAAAAACGCTCACGTTCAACTGTCGCTGTGGCCCGGGCGTGATGGTGCCATTCAACATATTCCTGATGATTGGTTGCAACGCGCGTATCTGAAATCACAACTTCACGGTCGGGAGATAAATAGGCGGTAACAAAAGCGCTCGACCGGTCGACGCAGGTGATGTTGTAGGCCATATGACAGGGTATGCGTTTTAGCACCGAAACAGCTTGTGCCGTCGTGTCGCAGAACTCGAGAATATAGCGCAAAATTAACGGCACGCCGAAACCATCACCGACCACCCGCCTGCCGCCGAAGGTGAGCGATACCGCCAAACCGGCATCATTCATACCATCGACCACCCCCCACATGCCATCACACATGGCAAGCACCCGCCGGCCATTCCAGGCACTATCCAAGATAATGCCGTCACATAACCGGGGATCATAATCATAGTTACGAACCAGCATAGGTTCTTTGCCCAGCCAAATCGCCTGGGAACAGCCGGAAAGGTAGAGTGGCGGCCGGTAAAAACTTAAAAACCGCGCCGCAAGGTCGCCACCGCCGGCGAGTTCGCAAAGCCGTTCATAGGTCGGCACAAGCTCGGGCATGTGGAGTTTTAATGCCCGCAAACCGGCAAGATAAGTCTGCCGGGCAGCAATGCCCTCACTAAGAAACCATTCTGCATAGGCAGGCCACAACCGCTTGAACTGCTGCTGCCAAAGGGGCCCGGCCTCGGTTTCGAAGACCGTTTCAAAAATCAAATCCATAGCGTATTTCGCTGCAACGTGACCAAGTTAGGGGCGCTACAAAATCTTAAATGCCGGGTCATTTATGGATAAAGGTTCGGCTGTGGGCAATGCTGATGCCTTGAACTGAGATTTAATTCCGGAAATCCATTGTTTTGCGCGCTTGTTAAGTTGAAAACCCTTGCCCATGGCTCTGCCCCGGGTAATCAATATACCAAGATCGGCCCCTTCATAGCGGTAATCTCCGGTATTTAGAATGCGCAGGAAAAATGCCTCTTTATCTGTGGCAACAGCGCGGCGGTGATAATCAAATCGATCAAATTCAACTGAACCGTCAGGCAGAAGTTTCCAAATGCCTGATTCCGGTGCATCGGTCAGAATGTCCACGGTGTCATCGGTATGTTTGATAACCATTTGGCACCAATCGTCAATATTATCGCGATCAGCCCAGCGCTGGTTTAGTTCATCTACATTAAGCTGGAAAGGCACATCGGAAAATTCGAGCAAGTGAAACAGAAACAGGGGCGCATCGGCATGAGCAAAGGCTGCATGATTGGTCATTGAGCTGGCGCCGGTTACCCGCGGGTTGCATTCCCCGAGGTAGACTTCGCCGTCATTTTTGTCGATCAGAAAATCGAGCTCAAAATATCCGCGGTAGCCTTCCTTGACCAACTGGTTGCCGAACTGTTCGGTATATTTGCGGGCTTTTTCGCGAATTTCTTCGTTGAAGGCATCGGGGAAAATTTCATTGCCGCACCAGCCACCGCGATAAGGCGTTAATTGCTTGAAACCGACGAGTTCGGTCATCAGCGGGCCGACTAAAGTTCCCTGTTTGGTCGCACAAGCTTCGATTGCCGAACCTCGACAATCAATTCGTTTCATAATTTTGATCTCGCCCTGGCCGATTATCTTCTGCTCGTAACGTTTGAAATCGCGTTCGTTGCGAATAAAAAAAGTGGTGTGGCCGGAATCACCAAACGCCGATTGCAATACCAGATCGCTGCCCACCGGTTTTGCCAGTTCTTTCAAATGGTCCCAGCTTTTTATCACACTTAAAACATTGGGAACGCTGGGTACGCCGGCGGCATTGCCGATGCGGACGGTTTCGATTTTATGATCTATTTTTTCCCGTAAAGCGGCTTTTGGAAACCACACGTCGATGCCCAGTTCCTTGCAGATTTTTTCGACGCGTTTATCAAACATCAAAAACACCACCTTGGGCCTTCTGCCGCTGGATTTGATGAGGTCGATCACTTCTTTGTGCTCAAGCAGGTAGGCGTTGATGTCTTCGATTGATTCAAACTCAGGATGTTCAGTTTCTTTTGGTACGAACACGTTAGGGTGCCGGCCATCGAAGCAATCTATGTAACTGATATATTTGAAATTCCGGCACCACTCATCGATACCAAGCAGGTTGAAGTTTGTTGCGCTGATGAAAAATATCGGCCGGTCATTGCGATGGAAAAAGCGCCGGATATCAGAAATATTGCTTAATTGCTTGGACTGGCTGGCCTTGTTTGTTCGCCGAGCTTTTTTGGATTTTGTCGCCAAATTTTTTTTCACCGGTTTTCCTCCCCACTTTAGCTTTTCATATATTGTTCAATCGCCTGTTCGGTAAACACCCGTAACCCGAGCTCCGGCCGATAGCCGTGAATTTCCTTAACGTCCAGCTTTTTCAAAAACTCGATTATCTCGTGGCTGGCCACCTGCCCTGGCACCAAAATAGGAAATCCCGGTGGATAGGGTATGATGAAAGAGGCGGATACAACATCTCTTCCCGCATTCATAGCGTCATCCAAGGACCCATCCGTCAAACTCAGATATTCCCAATTTGCCGCATCGTATGCGAGAAAAAAGGCGGCTCTGGAATCTCCTTCGCCGACATCACTGGCATTATCGGCACGAAAGGCTTGGTGGAAACGCGAAAAATCTGGCAACGGGGGAAGGTCTTCGACAATTGATTTGACGTTTTTGTTGTGAATTCTAAGTTCCGCCGGGCTCATGTCTTCAAGCTGTTGATCAAGTTCGCGGGCAATTTTCACCAAAACTCCGATCAGGTAGGCAACCGAGCTGCGTGTGGTTCCGATATTGGTCATGAACAAAACGGAATTGCGTGAGGTTTTGTTGATCTGGATGCCGTATTTGTCCATCAGAATTTGATTTTTAAAGGCATCACCATCCATTCCCGTGGCGCCGATAAACAGTGTTATCCGGGTTGCATCCAAACAGAATTCATCACTCTCCCAGGCGTCCCAAATATCGTTCCAGCCGTGGTCGGGATCATAATAGCTTTCTATTCCTGACTGGCGATATTGCTCCGGCACCATTTCGCCGACCGTCAGCACGCGAAAATATTTGTTCAAGAGCGGGTTGGTGGCGATGCTCTGCCGTAACACCATGGCCATCTCGACCTGTTTTTGTACCAGCTCAAATCCCTCCAGCTCCACCTGCCTGCGTCCAACATCAAGTGACGCCAGAATTTGATAATTCGGCGATGTAGAGGTGTGGGTCATATAGGCTTCATGAAAGGCTTCTTCGACTTTCGATTTATAATCCTGGTCATGAATATGTATCATCGAGCCCTGCCGCAGGGCGGTGAGGGTCTTATGGGTCGATTGGGTGGCATAGGTTCTGATACGTACGCGGTCGGGGTCCGGCATTAAAGACCGGTCAAGCCAGGCATCAATGTCGTCGGGATCGAGATGAGCGGTCTCTTCGCGGTAGATTTCATATTCGTCGTGGTATTCTTGAGATTTATAGCGCTCGCGCAAATTCGTGGCCGAATACATCGCCGTTCGCTGGCGGTAGGTCGGTCCAAACCGGGCAAATCCAAACCAGGCCTCGTCCCATAGAAAAACCAGATCAGGTTTGATTGCCAGACATTCTTCCATCACCCGTTGCACGTTATAAATAATGCCGTCGAAGGTGCAGTTGGTCAAAAGCAGCATCTTCACCCGGTCGAGCTTTCCTGCTTGGCGCAACTGCAAGAGTTTTTGTTTTATCAAACGCAAAGGAACCGCGCCATACATGGAAAACTGGCTGAGTGGATAGGAATCGAGATAGACCACCTGAGCACCGGCAAGCACCATGCCATAGTGGTGAGATTTGTGGCAGTCGCGATCGACCAGCACAATATCGTCCGGGCGTACCAGGGCCTGTACAACAATCTTGTTGCAGGTGGAGGTGCCGTTTGTTGCGAAAAAAGTTTGACGCGAGCCAAACGCCCGGGCCGTCAGGTCCTGCGCTTCTTTAATTGGTCCATGAGGTTCGAGAAGAGAATCAAGGCCGCCGGAAGTTGAAGAGGTTTCGGCCAGGAAAATATTTATGCCGTAAAATTCACCCATGTCTTGAATCCAATGGGACTTGATGATCGATTTTCCGCGTGAAATCGGCAAGGCGTGGAAGACCCCGGTTGGCTTTGTGGAATATTCCTTGAGGGCGGTAAAAAACGGAGTTCGGTAGCGCGATTCAACGCCGCGCAGGATGTTGAGATGCAGTTCGAAAAAATCTTCACTGTTGTAAAATACCCGCCGGCAGGTGCTGCCAACTTTTCCGGCAATTTCTTCAACAGACTGGTCGGTGACCAAAAACAGATCCAGTTCAGGACGAATGCGCGAAATTACATCTGCTAGAACAAGCCCGTATTCGCTGCTGTCGATTTCTTCAAGATTATCGTAATGGGCCTGATTTAAATATTTGCTGAGAACCGGCAGATCATTTTCTGAATGCAGATCGAAACCAAACCGTATGATCACCGATTGGATCGAATAGTTGAAAGAAACCGCAATAAGTGCATCGGCGATACTTGAAACAAATACCGGGGCGTAGGTGAAGTGATCTTCGTCACGGCGCATGGACGTCAGGCTGGCTCTTTGAGTTTCTCTCTGGCTTAGGGATAAACCATCAACAATGAGAACTTCGAAATAAGGACGTTTGCGAGCGCGCTCTAAATCGTCGCTGGCGCTGCCTTCCATGCCGGCGTCCCCATCTCCACTGGAATGGCCAACAGCATCAAGCACAATATGCTTGCGACGGTATTCTCCGCTCATCAAAGCTGTCGTAATTCGCAACACCTTGTTGGCAAGAATGTTAAATTCCTCGAGTTCTTCGTGGCGGGCCAAATGTTGAAAGGCCAGCGGGCCGGGAAATGCCCAATAAACCTCAACCGGTGCCAGGTAGGCTAGAAGTTCGCGCACTGCTTTGCGGTTTTTTTCGCTCTTGCTGTCGTCGGCGACTAACCGTCTGGCGGCATTTTTCAGCCGGTTCCATGTATCGATGCGATATTGTGAGGCATTGTAATAATGGCTTAATGATTTGCGATTTTGTTTTTCAATTTTCGCCATGTGCCCCCTCTAGCATTACGCAGCAACTGAAAGAAATGACCGGCATATTAAAATTAATGACGGTGAGATGGGTCATCCTCTTCAAACTGTGACGGATTGGTATCGCTTATGTCAACAGGCCGATGCTGTTTTGGCATTTCCAAAGATCCCAAAGCGTTTAGATAATCATGGTCAAACAGGGCATTGTCATAGACCGGAAACTCGACGTTGCGATCTCTGAAACTCTTCAACACCTGCCCCAGCCCGTTCTGGCCAACCGCACGTTGCCGGCGGACGATGTCCATATCAATTTCAATCGGGATGATTTCTTCGCTTCCGCGCGCTTCGTAAAGAACGTTTCCACCTGGACCAACAACACATGACCGGCCAATGCCACCGGCGCCCAAACCGTTAATGTCAAATACATAACATTGAAACTGGGCAGCTGTAGCCCGGGCGATGGCAAGTTCTACATCGCGGTCGGTGGTGCTGGTTAAAACCGGATGTAATAATACTTCCATGCCCATTGACGACAGCGTGCGGGTTGTTTCAGGAAACCAGATGTCATAACAAATCGAAAATCCGAAACGCCCGACGCCGGGCACATCGAATATCAGAAAATCGCTGCCGCCGGTAACGTTGGCCTCATAGGGTGCAAAAGGGAACATTTTGTCATATCGCCCCACTATTTCGCCGCTTGGATTGATTACAACAGCAGTATTAAATACACCGCTATCGCGCTTTTCGAACATCGAGCCGGGAATCAACCAAATCTTGTGGCGTGCGGCAAGATGTTGAAAGCTCTCAATTGTCACAGCGATGGATCGCGGGTGGTTGTTATGGAGCGGGCCAAAGGCGGCCAATTCGCTGACCAGAATCATATCGATCCAGGGAAACCGCGCCTTCGCCAGGTCCACCCGGTGTTTTATCGTCTCAACATTGCTATGAGTTGCGGAGACAAACATTTGTATGCCCGCGATGGCAAAAGGTGTCATTTTGTCTCCTGATAAATCCACCTTGAGTTCCACAGTGCTTGGCAGATGAATTTTGCGACCCGACAGATTACGGAGTCAATTTTATGCGGACTTTAGAACCGTTGCCGATACAATTGCATATCTGTCTGGCGATGTCTCTAGCGGATCAATCCAGTCAATTAACCGATAACAGTATTGATCCGCCAAGTGTTTTGAAACAAAACTGAAGGTGTGCGGTATACCTTACCTTACCACCTCTAGTGCTGGGTTGCCGGTGCGGCTGTAGCATACAGATTATCAGTGCCAAGCTCATCGTTGGTGGCAACGACCTGAGCCGTTGCAAGCGGCAATTCAGGAGTGGGTTCGGTTGTTTTGACAGAAGCAAATAGTGCTTGAGCACGTTTTGCGATTTCATCCTTGCTCAAGATTTCGGTCTGCCGGCTGAGAATCCACACATGGCCAAAGGGGTCAATGATTTTGCCTGTGCGCTCACCCCAATAAGTATTTTCGAGTGGCAAAACAACTGTGACATCAGCCTCAATCGCGCGCTGCCAAACATCATCAACATTGGACAAATAGAGCTGCACGGCATTTGCTGCACCACCCAAGGAGAGGGGAGACAGGATGCCGTAGGCTGGCATTTCATCGTTCACATGAATGATGGAATTGCCGATTTTCAGTTCAGCCCGCGCAATGGTTATGCCGTCACTAGCGAAAGTTCGGGACAATTCCTTGGCGCCAAATACGGATGTATAATAATCAATCGCAGCAGGTGCGTTTTGGATCACAAGCACCGGGGTGGCTGTGTGATAACCTTTGGGTGTTGAGTTTGTTTTGCGTGCCATTTCCCGCATCTCCTAATTCATCGGTCAAGTTTGGATATTGAAAAAACTGATAACACTATGTATCATGATGTAGTCTAATAACCAGAAATTGTCAACACCATGGATCAAGATGTAGCCCT
>JAJFHR010000363.1 GCA_021775515.1 Hyphomicrobiales bacterium
TTGATTGGCTATCTGAGTTTTCTTACCCGATTTCTGCCGCGGTGTTTCGCCAGATAGTTCAAGACAAGCTTCCTGTCTTCAGCAGACATCGCTTCCATTTCCTGTTCTTCTACCATCCAGTCGAACAACTCGCTCCAGTCCTGCTTGCTCAGCCCCTGCTGGGCAACAAGTTTCAACGAATGACAAGCACTACAATAAACATCGACTTCTTCGCGCCCCACATCCGGTGGCAATCCCAATTTCGCCAGTTCATCATTTTCATCAGCCGAAATCGATGTCGCAATCACAACCGTTGAACCATTCGGATTCTCGCCGGCGTTCGTGGAAATCACAAATGCGAATAGAATACTCACTACCACCGCTGTAACACCCATTGGCCAGCAATTTTTGCTCTGGCACTTAAGCAGTCTCATAGACACCTCAAAAACAGGGAGATTAAGCCGGACCATCAAGATAAGACTTGAAGGCCCAGCCCATAGACAATCAAACGATTAAACTGATCTAACCGCAATCCGATGCATGGAATTATTCAGATAGCCTTTCGGGTTCCATGCAATCGCATGAGGTTGAGCAACCCCTTTGTCGCTGGTGGCCCGTGCCCAGACTTCGTAATATCCTTTTTTGGGCAGGCTTACTTCAGCACTAAAACTTTGCCAGGCATATGGATTTACCGGCTCACCCAGATTTACGGTTACCCAGGTTGCACCAAAATCAATTGACAAATCAACTGAAGCCACCTTGTCATCACCGGCCCAGGCATGCCCATGAATTTCGACGATACCGGTGTTTGTCGTGGCGCCGGTTTGAGGTGAGGTGATCAAAGATTTTACCGGCATGGCGTGAATAATATCAAAGTCTTTTTTAGGAACTTTTTCACCTGGCTCCACCGGACGATTTGGCACGCGATAGGCCGTGCCGGTCATCTTGGGGCCATCATGAACGACGTCACGCAAATAAATCCGCTTGAGCCATTTCTGCGAACATGAGCCCGGCCAGCCTGGAACAACCAGCCGAAGAGGTGCACCGTTCATCGGGTGAATTGGCTGGCCATTTTGTTCAAAGGCAATCAGATTGTGCGGGTTAAGTGCTTTTTCAATCGGAACACCCCTGGAAATTGCAAGTTTGCCCGGTTTGCCGGAGAGATGGGTATCTGCGCCGACGTGAGCCGTATAAATCACATTGTCCTTGATGCCGGCAGCTTTCAGAACATCGGCAAGCCGCACACCGGTCCAGTTCGAACAGGCCACTGCCCCGAGTGTCCATTGATTGCCTTTTGCCGGAGGGTTGAAAAATCCGCGGCCGTTGCCGCCGCATTCAATCGTCAAGGCCTCCGTGACAACCTCAAATTTGCTCTTAAGGTCATCAATCGTCAGATTAAGCGGCGTATTGACCAGTCCATCGATTGTCAGGCTCCAGCCATCGGGAGAAAATTCCTCCGGCGGAATGCCGTTGTTGCGGATAAAATGCCGGGCGGTCGGTGTGATATCATCATTGAGCAGATGCGGCGGCGTTTCGGCGTTTAACGGCCGGTCATTCAAAACCGTGAGCCCGTCTTTGCCGACAACTTTGTCTTCATCTGCCAAGGCTACGGGAATAAAACCCGCCGGAATATTGGCGGAAAATGGTATGGCCGCACCAACAAGTGCGCTCATGGTTGTTAATCCGGCACCGCGCAAAAACCCTCGGCGATCAGGTTTGGCAACGCGGCCAAAAAGAAGCTTATCGGCGCGATCTTCATCTTCTTCATAAAGTTCAAACAGTCCACGCATTTTGTTGTCAGTCATAGAATTCCTCCCCAGGAGTGGCTTGAGACCCACAGGCATCATTTACCCGCTATAGGGAATAAACGTTTGGCAGGCGGTTTTTATTCCACCGATGGAAAAAAATTATGCGAGGCAGGGTTGGCGCGATTGAACCATCGCCTGGCGCATGGGCTCGTCCAGGGTTAGGGATTTTGATGTAGCTTTCTTGAGCGCTTTGGCGATGACCTTAAAACGATCCGGATTCATCCGCCGGGCAATCAGCATAAACCCGGTATTTTTATCCGCCCACTTGGCAATAAGCCCCTTTGGTGTACTGCTTTCTTCAAGTTTGACAAATGCCGTTGCTTGCGCGGTCACGAACAAACTCAACTTGCACCCGCGCGAGCCGACATAAGCGTAACGTGAGGCACTGATTTCACCCAACCGAAGGTTTTCCTCAACACCTGCCAACGTCAATCCGGCCGGTTCAAGATTGGGAGTGACAATTACCGGTGGCGTTGCGGCAAGGGATATGCCCGGCAAAGAGGTTGATGCCCAATTATCATGAAGTTCGAAAGCCTGGCCGACGAGGTTATTTGGCACCTGTTGCAATTGCGCCAGCCAGATACCCCCGCCAATCAGGACAACAAAAATACTCGCGGCAACCGCTTTGAAGGAAGAACTGGACCGCACGGTGCGTGCAGGGGTAATCGCGATGACTTCCTGATTATCAAAGACATCGGCAACGGCGGATTTCATAGCATGCAGTTTGGCCACCATGGCTGCAAGTTGCGGGTCATCGGCAATCGCACTGGCCACACGCGCACTTTGCGCCGGTGTTAACTCACCATCGACATAGGCATTCATCATTGCATTATCCGGACGAAAGTCACTCACAATTTTTTTGCCTTACCACCGTATCGCATTTCGACAATATTGTTCTCATTCAACAATCTCGCAAGGGCTGCTCTTCCTCGGCTTACCCGTGACATCACAGTACCTTTTGGAAGCTTCAGAATTTTTGCGCTCTCCTCATAACTGAAACCTGCGACATCAACGAGTGCGAGAATTTCACGGTGATCGTCGGACAAATTGCCAAACGCCTGGCGCACCGCAAGCTCATTCACCACCACGGTTTCAAAAAAGACCGGTGTGACGTTTTCAACCACATCATCAAGTGTTTCAGTTTCCACCTGCCTCTTAACCGATCGCAAATGATCCCGCCACAAATTTCTGACTATCGTAAACAACCAGGAACAATATGCCGCATCATCACGTGGGACATTTCGCGCTTTCAAAATCCGGACGACACACTCCTGGATAAGTTCGGACGCTATCGCCCGATCGCGGCTCATCGCCAAGGCATAACCATACAGCCGGTCGAGATAGTGCTCAAAACGCTGTTTCTTTTTTCTAGAAAACACCCACTGGCTCCCCATCTTCCATCTGGTGAATTTGCTAAAAGTTCAAATCTTCCATTTTATCGAACAGCCGATCGAGGCAATCTGCTCAACCGGACCCTCACCGGTATTTGCGATTTCCTTCATGGCTTCAAATAAGTCACGGCGCACCGCGGTTGCAGCGGCGAATTTTTTCGATTCATCAAGGCGC
>JAJFHR010000364.1 GCA_021775515.1 Hyphomicrobiales bacterium
GTCATGCGGGCGACATAGCCGAAATCATAAACAACCAGCACCATGACTGGCAGGACCATTTGCACCCAGTCAAATCCGTTGGACATTCCGCTGGTGCCAGGAAGAAGTTTCAGGCCGAAAACAAAAATTGCTGAAAAAACAACGGCACTGGCAAATTCAGGAACCGAGGTAGTGATGATGCTGAAAATGGAAATCGTGCGATCGAGCTTGGAGCCTTCGCGCATGCCGGCAAGCACACCAAGTGCCAGAGAGAGCGGGATCATTACCGCAAAGGTCCAAAATCCTAGAATTGCGGTATTCCACAAGCGCGGCCACAAAACTTCGGAGACCGGTACTTTAAAGCGGATGGATTGTCCAAAATCGCCATTGGCAAAATTGACCAGCCAAGATCCATAACGATACCACAGGGGTTCGAAATAGCCATTTTGTTCAAGCCACAGATTTCTTTGTTCTTCGCTGGTGTAGGGCCCAAGAACCTTGGTGGCAACGTTGCCGGGAGAAATTTCAAGAAGCAGGAAGAGGAGAAGCGAGACCACAACCATGGTCAAGATCATAAACCCTATTCGCTTAGCAATAAATGCCAGCATCGCTCGTTGCCTCCCCCCGGATTTTGGCCACCAAAATTTGCTGGCTGCAGATGAATTAGACAACCAAGGGGCGGCAGTGTCGGAGTTGCCGCCCCTTGGCCATTAGTTTCTTAAGCCAACCAGACCTTATTCAACTGGTGATAGTTGGTCGGATGTAATTTGTATCCTTGCACCCGTTTGTGACCAGCAGCAAAAATTGACCGCCAGAATGGCTGCGCAATTACACTGTTGTCCTGAAGACGTTGTTGCACCTTGGCCATGAGGACCCGGCGTTTTTCAACGTCAAGCTCGCCACTGGCTGCATCCAGCAATTTGTCATATTCAGGATCGTTATGGTGGCTTTCATTCCATGGTACACCAGAACGATAGGCCAGATTTTGCACCATGACACCTAGCGGGCGATGGGTCCAGGCAGTGAGGCCGAACGGTGTTTTGTCCCAGATTTCCCAATATTGCGCGTTCGGCATAACATTGATGTTAATGCGGATGCCTGCCGGTTTGCACATTTCGGCCAGCGCCTGGGCAACAGCAACCTCCCATGGAGGTTCCTTCTTCACGTCAAGTTTGAGATCAATGCCGTTGGGGTGTCCTGCTTCTGCCAACAGTTTTTTGGCTTCTGCATAGTCCTGTTTTTGTTTGGTCAGGGCGGCATATTCGGGATGAACCGGGGCTACATGATGGTCTTCTGCAACCGCGCCTTTGCCGCGATAGGCCAGTTCGAGCAGGCGGCCATGATCCTGACACAGACGAACCGCCTTACGCAGGCGAACGTCGTCAAAAGGCTTGGCGTCCATTTGCATGCGAGCTACAGCGGTTTGTGCCGTTACTGCTTCATAGATCTGGGTATCGGGTATGGCTGCAACAACTTCGAGCTGTTCAACAAAGGATTCATATACTAGGTCAACCTGACCGGATGCCAAAGCTGCCAGGCCGGCCGCTGAATCATCGCCATGGTCAGTATAGGTGATCTGATCAAGATAGACTTCATCACCCCAATAACCGGCACGTTTACGCAGAACGGCTTTTTCGCCGACTCTGAATTCAACAAGTTCGTAAGGGCCGGTGCCGACCGGGTTTTTGGACAGGTTTGCGCCGGCTTTTTCGAAATCGCGATGCACAATTGCCGTGGGATAATTGTAAAGATTTTCCGGCATGGCGAGTTCGGCGCGATTTAGATTTAGACGGACTGTAAGGTCATCCACTTTTTCCACCGCTCCAGGTGTCATGGTCTTGGAAATGATCGGTTTGCCCTTCTTATCCTTTTTGCCGGTATCGGTAGAGGTGATCATGGACGAAAACAGCCCCTGATTGGATGAGCCGGTTTTAGGGTCGAGCCAGCGGGTGAAATTGAAAACTACATCATCGGCATTAAAGTCATCGCCATTTGACCATTTGACCCCCTTGCGGAGTTTGAAGGTCCACGTTTTCAAATCGTCGGATGCTTCCCAGCTTTCAGCCAAATAGGGGCGGGTGACATTGTCTGTCCCCGTCTTCGTGAGATATTCACAGACCTGGCGGGCGACATTGGATTTTTCAGTCCAGTCGAATTTTGCCGGATCGGTCATTTCCTGAACGCGCATGGATACCCGTAAGTTCCCACCCATCTTTGGTGTTGCCGACTGGGCATTCGCTGTCAGGCTTTCGCTATCAATTACGCCGGCAAAAGAATAAGCTGCCGCTGCTGACAAGCCCAAAAGTGTAGCGGTGCGTAAAAATTCCCGCCGATCAAGTTTCCCTTTTTTGAACTGCTCTTTAAGAGCCGGGATATAGATGTGCTCCGGCTTTTCATCTTTTTTTGACATTTGTTTCTCCCTCTTGTGGTGGTTTCTAACTGGCACGGTTTACATCAAACAGGCCGCTTAGGCGCTTGGTGCCAGACTTATTGTTTCCCTCGTAGGCCGAAGCCTAACAATTAAAAACGCCAATGGCCATTTAAAATGCGCTGGGAGCTTGCGTTTGCTCTGAAACAACCCCAAGCGCATCAAACCCAGGGACAATTTGAATTACGATCACCAAAAGTTGTTCCCTGGGAATATCGTGAAAAGGCAAAAGGTTCGAGTTCCAGAACCGGATTGCCTGAAATTAGGTGTTTGGCGACAAGTTTGCCTACGCCGGTCATTTTGAAACCGTGATTTGAATCAGCGATCATATAGGCGTTGGCTGCAACCCAATCAAACACCGGCACATTGTCAGGTGTGAAGGCACCGATGCCGCCATTGCGCCGGGTCAAGAAATTTTTACGTAAGCCTTCAAACCGTTCCATCAGCATTGACAGGGTGGCACAGTAGTAATCTGCGAACCAATCATCAGCCTGGTATTCGTCATTGGCATGGCCGTAAGGTTCCAGATTTGCTTTTGGCCCGATCTTGATGGGGATAGTACCGCCTTGCAGGCCGGGCTTGTCCATTCTCTCACGGGCGTAACGAACGTAAGTATAAAAATGATCGCTGATGTGTTTGCCGGCTTCGTCGACCACCGGCGTGTTCATTAGCTCTACGTGAAGAATGGGCGGATCACGATCATCGACAGTGCGATATGGTTCATCAATATACACTTCACCTTCAAGCAAGCGCCAGAAGGTCCACATGTCGAAGTCTTTTTCAACATGGCCGTCGGAATAACGCAGGTCGAGTTTATCAGATTTGCCGAGCCATTCCCAATGGTTGGGCATCCAGGCACCGGCGCAGATGATGACACAGTCGGCTTTAATGTCGCCCTTGTCGGTCAGCACCTTGGATATGCTGCCGTTGGTCATATCATAACCGGTGACTTCGACACCGTAACGACGCTGAACTCCCAGGCGCCGGCAATGTTCATCAAGACCCCACATCGATTGCGTCGTGCCAGCGTAGCCTGAAGGCTTTTCATGCAGGGCGACATCAATCTTTTCTGTCTTAAAATCGGGCCAGATTGATTTGAGAAAACGTTTGGCATCCTGTCCGACATAGAGATCGGATGTATAGTCGACATTATTCTGGCTTCTGTGGATTTTTTCATAATCTGACGTCTGGTTTTCTTCGCCGCAGGAGATGTAACCGACCTGCTGGAAACCAAGTGTAACCGGGTCAGATTCCCAAACATCAACCGAGTGGCGTAAAATAGCGTGCAGTGGTTCGGTCATATAAAAATTGCGGACGCAGCCGCAAGCGATACCGCTGGCCCCGGCTCCAGGACCGGTTTTATCGAGGATGACAATATCAGCACCTGAACCCTTGCCGGTATCTTTGAGCGATTGTGCCAAATGCCAGGCCGTGGAAAGGCCATGAACGCCGGCACCAATGATGACGTAAGCGGCATGTGAAGGAAGGGGTGAATTCATTAGCACTCTTTCTTATGAGAATTGGTAGGAGAAAAGAAATTTATTTGACGATAGGATGCCGGACACTTTCCTTGGAGCGCAAAAAATAGCGGTGTAAAAGTTCACCATAGCCGTTGATTACATAGCGATCGTCGCCAAAAAGGTAGGTCGACCTGGCCCGCTGAAAATGTTCCGGTAGCCGGTACCAGGCAACCTGGGGTTCGCCGTGATGGACTGCATGCAGATTATTATTGAGATACAACAACGACAGGACCGGGTTGGACTGTATGATGACTGTTTTTAAGGTTGCGTCTTCATGTGCCTGATGTTCGGCAAATGATCGCATAAGAGTGAGGGAGGTACCGGGGTAAACAAACAGCAGGATATATTGCAAAAATGTGAGTTCACTTAAAAACAACACCCAGTAAACAACGGGGGCCACGGCCAGAATATGTACAAGCCAGTCTTTGAGGATCGAATAGTTGCCCTTAGAGAGTTCACGGTATTCATTATGGAGAAAAAAGGCTACGGAAAGCGCCGGACCAATTAACAGCCGGCCTGCCAAAGTATTATGAATTGTGAGCAGCAAGCGCAAGGGGGCCCGTGTTTTTTCCCATCTTGATTGGGCCAGATAATATGATTCCGGGTCCTCATAGGGATCGGTCAGATGGGGTGCGCGGTGGTGTTCGACGTGCAGTGTTCTATAACGCCGGTAGGGCAGCCACAAATTGAGAGCCGGGAAAATAAGTGCTTCGTTTAAAGCTGGCCAAGGCGTTGGATGCCCGTGCAGAATTTCATGCTGTAAGGAACCATGAAGGCACACCAGGTAAGCGCCCAGGGGAAGCAGAAAATACCAAGCAAATGATGAGGCATTCCAGGTGATGAACAAAAACAATGAATACAGCAGGACCAATAGTCCAAGGGTAGGCCACTCGATAGGCCGCAATCTGATCTTAGATGCTGGCATTTTCCCCAAT
>JAJFHR010000365.1 GCA_021775515.1 Hyphomicrobiales bacterium
CTTGAGTGTGGAGCGGTCGGGCATTGTTGAACTGTTGGCCGCGCAAGACAAACAATGGCTGCATATTGCCGGAGAAATTAGGGAAACCCGCAAGAAATTTGGTCAGAATACCGAACTGGGCCGGCGGCGGACCCAGTTTTCCGAGGCGCCAGAGGGTGATTTCGATATTTCCTCGGCGATGATCGAAAAAGAAGCGATCACTGTTGTTTGCTCGGAAAAGGGCTGGATCAGGGCCATGCGCGGGCATCTGGCCGAGATGGATGGCTTGACGTTTAAAGAAGGCGATTCAGCAAAATTCGCCTTTCATGCCGAGACCACGGACAAGCTGTTGATGTTTGCCAGCAACGGTAAGTTTTTTACCCTCGGTGCTGATAAACTGCCCGGCGGACGGGGCCATGGCGAGCCGATGCGCCTGATGGTCGACCTTGATCAAAGTGAAGACATCGTGGCGCTTTTTGTACATCAGCCTGACCGGAAACTTCTGGTAGCCTCAAGTGACGGACGCGGATTTGTTGTTGCTGAAAATGAAGTTATTGCCAATACGCGCAAGGGCAAACAGGTCTTGAATGTCAAAATGCCGGTTGAAGCTCTGGTGTGCGCGTGTGTTCCTGAGGGTGCAGACCACGTGGCAGCAGTCGGTGAAAATCGCAAACTGATCATCTTCCCGCTTGCCGATTTACCGGAGATGGGACGTGGCCGCGGTGTGATGTTGCAGCGATACAAAGATGGCAGCCTGTCAGATGCCAAAGCATTTAATCTTGAAGAAGGATTGTCTTGGAAGGATAGTTCCGGCAGAACCTGGACGGTAACAGAGCTTGCAGACTGGATAGGCGCGCGTGCCTCGGCAGGCCGCCTGCCGCCAAAAGGTTTTGCCAGGAATAACCGGTTTGGCGACATGCTTTAGCAGGCTGGCACGCATTTTCGGTGTGCCTGCAACGCTCAAATGAGTGGAAGTCAAATCAGATCATACTCTAGCCGGGGTTCTTGATAAATCCAGCCATTGCCTTGATGACCTGTTGTTCGATGTCGATAAAACCGTGTTTGGATTTTGCGCCGCATTTTCTTCCACGGGTATTTTGGCCGCCGCCTGTAAACAAAATAGCTTTTTTCGGAGCCGCCCGGATCAATGCTTTCATGAGGGTTTTCACCCCTCGCGAAGGGGTTACCCGGCACGGGTCTTCCCGGTGGTGTAAAACCAAAACTGGTCCGGTGATCTCATCTAACTTGGCGTCAAAGACACTGTTGTATTTATTCCTTTTTGTTATTGAGGATGACAGGACAATACCGTCAGGTTTTTTTGAGGCGTCTTTGATTTTTGGTAAGGTCAACACAATGCCGTTTGTGCCCCGGCTGGTGCCGTGAAGCCAAATGGGTCTTGAAAAAGTGGACCGGAGGTAGCCGATTACATTTCCGACATCAATTGCGTAATTGTCGCGATCACGGTTTCCTCTAAGGTTTCTGTTATCATCCGGTGCGGCAACCACTACTGTTGCCATGCCGCGAGCCTGAAGCATGGTTCGGGTGCGAACGGCAAAATTACCGCGGCCTTTGCCGATTGATCCATCTGATCTAAGTTCAACGGCGCCGCGACCGCCAGTAAACAGGGCGACAACGTGCGAAGGGTTGGCTGGGCCTTCGATCAATAACCGAATTTGACTGTCGCGGGTTTTCAGATCAATTACTTCGGCTTTTGACGTGGCCGATAGCGCCATAAGGAAAATTGCCGCGAGAAGGCCGTGCAGAGTTTTAACCGGTCTGGGCCTGCTGGTTCTCAAGATGCTGGAAGGCACAAGGCAGGCCAGGTAAGTGAACCGGGAGAGGTGATGAAAATTCATTTGTTCAACTGCCCGATGTTAATTAGCGATCTACTGACCCTGACGCTTTGACCAGCTATTCAAAGCGAGACTGGAATGTACAAACAAAGTGGTAATGACAATAGCGCCGCCGATCACCGCCATTCTTGAGGGTTCTTCACCGACGGCCATCCATACTAACAGGGGGCCAAGGATTGTCTCGAGCAAATAGAACATCGCTACTTCTGCTGCAGGCAACATTGAAGGTGCAAAGGCGAGCAATCCAGAGGCAAGTGCCATGACGAGAATGCCATTGGCCGCCATGTAGCTCCACTGGTTTGCATCCAGGGCGAGGCTTTCTGCAAATGGGAAGGCGACTGCGGCGGCAATGAGACCGGCAAAGGCCGGTGCTGTAGTCAGATTGCGGCCGCTTTTACGGGTGAGGACGATGGCCATGGCCAGTGTGACCACCGTGAGCAAGGCCATTGCATCGCCAAATAAATTCGTCGTGCCGATGCTGTCCTGCATGATGACGGTGACACCGAGAAAAGAAGTGCCGATTGCAACCCAGGTCGATGTTGATACTTTTTCATGCAGAAAAAATAATGATAGCAGAGCACAGACCATTGGGTTGAGGGCGAGAATAAACAACAGGTTTGCAACAGATGTATTGTGCAAAGAGATGATGAAAAAGACATTGGCCAGGCCATATAGCAGAGAAACGGAAAGACCCCATGGCCCCATGAGGAAAGTTCCCGAGTGGCCATTATAGCGTTTTGCCCACACCCACCAGGCAAAGAGGCCGGCAAATACAAATAACCCGCGCCAAAACATAACGGTCCACTGATTGCCATCAACCAGGCGTAATAAGGGTGTATCCAACGTCAGCAACAATGCTCCGATGGTGGTGATAAAGAGACCTTTACGGTAATCGGCAGAGTGTGCAGCTAGAGTCATGGTGGCGACAGGCAAATGTTATAGTGGAAAAATCGGGTAGCCAAGGCAGGGCAGATTTTGGAAAACGTTACATCAGGAAGCGATGCGATGCCAGCCCGTTGTGTCTAAGCGTTCCTGCGGCATAAAACGGGATTTATAGGTCATTTTGGCGGAGCCCTGCACCCAGTATCCAAGATATAGAAACGGTAAACCCATTTTGCGGGCTTGCTCTATATGATCAAGCACCATGAAAGTGCCAAGACCACGGGCCTCGTATGATGGATCAAAAAAACTGTAAATCATCGACAGGCCGTCCTCCATGATGTCACTAAGAGCAACGGCTACCAGCTCACCTTCGTGTTGGTCGGAACAATCGAGGGAATTTTCAGGTTTTATGCGATATTCAAACAGCCGGGTATTGACATAGGTATCTTCGACCATCGCGGCAAAATCAAGCACCGTCATGTCGGCCATGCCGCCGTCGGCATGGCGGGAATCAATATAGTCCCTAAAAATTGAATAATTTTCAGTGGTTGGTGTCGGCATGCTCATTTTGCCAACGATGTCGTTATTTTTCCGTAGTGTGCGCTTGAACGATTTTGTCGGGTTAAATTCGTCAACGATTACGCGAACTGACGTGCAGGCGTTACATTTTTCACAGGCCGGGCGATAAGCAATATTCTGGCTGCGGCGAAACCCGCCCTGGCTGAGCGAGTTATTCAATGCCATCGCCCCTTCTCCGATGAGATGGGTGAATATCTTGCGTTCAAACCGCCCACCGAGATAAGGGCACGGCTGGGGCGGTGTTATATAAAACTGCGGAATATTTCTACCGTATTCGCTCACCGCTCAAATTGCCCTTTTTCCCATGCCGACTAAATCCTTGGCGTCAGTATGCCAGCGAAAGAGCCGAGTGAAAAGTGTTGTATGGCCGACGTCTTATCAATTCTGTGGTATTCGCTCAAATTTCCACTGATCCCCCGCAGCATGATGCAGTGGGTGCCACTGAAGAATCAGGTTAGGTTTCATTCAACTTTAAAAAAAATTACCGGAGAATGAAATGCCAGCGAGTTCTCGTAAACCTGCTTTGAAAAAACAAAAACCAATCGAACTTTATTATTGGCCGACGCCTAATGGTTACAAAGTTTCGATTATGCTTGAAGAGTGCGGATTGCCGTACACGGTAAAATATATCAACATCGGCAAGGGAGATCAGTTCAAGAGATCCTTTCTGAAAATAGCGCCGAACAATCGCATGCCGGCAATTGTGGATCCCGCGGGGCCTGGAGGCAAACCAATTTCAGTTTTTGAATCTGGCGCCATTTTGCAATATCTCGGCGAAAAGACCGGCAAATTCTACCCCAAACGGGTTCGTGC
>JAJFHR010000366.1 GCA_021775515.1 Hyphomicrobiales bacterium
TTACCCCCGCCTAGTCTGTGTTTTTCCAGCCCGAAACCAGTCTCCTGCGATCAATTTTTCGATCAGCCGATGCATCGTTAAGCGTTAACATTTCGGACGATGCAGACAACAATTCATCTAATAGAAAAAAGGAGACCGCACTCTTTCAGAAGCATTACTCGTATATATTATTCTTCAAACTCAATCCCTAGGAACAAAAATAAGTTATTCATATACAATCAACAGTTCATACACATTTCTTCCACAGAATTTTATTTAAAACCGACCAGATAACCGCTTATTTTAACTTGGATTCCTAGCCAATAACCACATATCAACACATAAAACAGAAAAGAGGAGTGCAGCGCCCTGAAAGGCAAATACATCGCCTGCCGGTGCTTTATTTTCCGGCAATTCATGTGATAGAAGAAGCGGCCTCTTAAGACAGCGCGATCTCGGTCTGGCTACACAACCGGCCACCGAGAGGTAAAATATCGGCAATAAAAAGGATCAACAATGCCTACCATTCTAATTACCGGTGCTAATCGCGGAATCGGGCTTGAATTAACCCGCAGGTATATTGCGCGCGGCGATACCGTCATTGCCTGTTGCCGCCACCCGGAACAAGCCCACGACCTTGACGCCATTAAAGATAACGCCAATGGCAGGGTTTATATTCACCCTGTCACGGTAAATGACGCATCTTCAATAGCGGCCTTGAAAGATACCCTGGGAAAGGTTGTAATTGATACGTTGATTAACAATGCCGGGATCATCGGCCCTAACCGCCAATCGACCTTAGATATGGACTACGACGGTTTTCTTGAAGCCCTGGACATTAACACGCTCTCGCCGCTACGAATGTTGCAGGCATTTCATGAAAATCTAAAATCCGCCCCAGCACCAAAAGCCATTACAATTTCCAGCAAGATGGGATCGTTCACCAGCCTGGCAAGTGATCGGGTTGCTTATCGTGCCTCAAAAGCTGCCGTAAACCGAGTGATGTTCGCCGCAGCTCACGACCTCAGGCCAGACGGAATTATCGTTGCCGTCATGCACCCAGGCTGGGTCAGCACTGACATGGGCGGTCCCAACGCCGATATCAGTCCACAAGACAGCGCAACAGGTCTGGTAAAAGTTATAGAAGGCTTGACGCTGGATGATTCATGCGGATTTTTCGAATGGAATGGCACCAAAATCGCTTGGTAGATTGAAGTTTGCACAATTTTTTTTGGAGAAAAATTAAATTTTTGAAATCGTTTTCAATAAATCAGTTTTGCCCTGGGACTTTGAATTTTAACCTATACAAATCAACGAGTTATTCGCCCATAAAAACTTTTAATATATTATACATATTTATCAGAATACGCTCAAACATGCCGGGAGATACCGCAGTGCAACAACGATTTTCTTATAAATTTGCATCAAATCAGTTTAATCTGCGTTGGAAGGAACCGGAAAGAGGAGGATCTTATGGACTTTTCTCACAAGCTTAATGCCATTGCAATTTGTGCTGTTTTCGTTTTCGTAACCGCCATCGTCGCAGGCGTTATTTAGAGCGTTTCTCCGCTCAATTTTGCGACAATATCCTGGGCACACATAACTGTTGTAGAGAGCATTTGTTTTGGATGCTGAGGATTGACAGGGCGTAAGAGTGTTGGCAACTGGTGAATTTAACCTGTTGAGGAGGTTTGCAATAAACCGGTACGGCCGAGCCCCAATAGTCTGCAGATAGCATAAACCAGGTCAGCCTTATTCATTGTGTAAAAATGAAAAGTGTCGACACCCCTGTCCAACAGATCAATTACCTGTTCAGCGGCAACGGCTGCCGCGACGAGTTGGCGCGTCTCGGGGTCGTTATCAAGACCATCAAACCTGTCGGCCATCCAGCCTGGCACATGTGTCCCGCATTTTTCAGCAAAGCTGCACATGCGGTCAAAATGAACCACAGGTAAAATCCCCGGAACAATCGGAATATCGATGCCGCGCGCCCGAACACGGTCGAGGTAGCGAAAATAAACATCATTATCGAAGAAGAACTGGGTTATCGCCCGATGAGCTCCGCCATCAACCTTGGCCTGAAGCATATCTATATCAGCCTCAACCGTCGCGGATTCTGGGTGCTTTTCGGGATAAGCAGAAACCGAGATATCAAAATCAGCAATCCGGGCGATACCGGCAACAAGATCGGCCGCATTGATATAAGCCCCGGGCTCCGGCTCATAAGCCGCATCCATGCCGCTTTGCGGATCGCCTCGTAAAGCAACAATGTGGCGGACCCCCATCTGCCAATAATTGGCGACAATCTCATCAACTTCGTTGCGTTGTGCACCGACGCAAGTCAAATGAGCGGCTGGCACAAGTCGGGTTTCTTCCAGCAACCTGTTGACGGTCGCATGGGTGCGCTCACGCGTACTCCCACCCGCGCCATAAGTTACCGAGACAAAAGTTGGAGAGATCGGGGCCAGTCTTTCAATTGATTGCCACAAACTTTGTTCCATTGCCTCGCTTTTGGGCGGAAAAAATTCAAAGGATACTTTGGGCAAACCGGCTGTATCATCGCGGCTCGGCCTGGTTTTCAAAAGCGCCATTACAGTTGGTTCGCCTTTCCTGTTTCCTCTATTAACTGGCGAGAAATTTCCGCACCGCCCGCCAACCACAACGACACCGTGAGTTTGGATGTCTCACCTGCTTGTTGTTCCGGTCCCAAATCTTGGGTTTGAAGCAGTGTCAATCCTGCCGCTTTTATCCAAGAAATCATCTGGTCGCGCTCAAAACCCAGGCGGCGGTGCGCATATGAATCACGCAAAAACTCCAGGTCATGCGGGGCAAAATCGGCAATCAACATGAGGCCGTTCGGTTTAAGAATTCTTCCTGCTTCAATAATCGCCTTTTTCGGATCATCAAGAAAGTGAAGCACCTGATGAATGACAACTGCATCGGCAATGACGTTGTCATAAGGCAAGTTGAACAAATCACTTTGCCTTACCTGACAATGGCGTAAATCCGGTTTATCCAGATTGTTGCGCGCAAAGGCCAGCATTTCAGTGTTCAGGTCTATCCCAATTCCGCTGGTGAAACTCTCGGCAAAAAGTTCGAGGATTCTCCCGGTCCCGGTACCAAGGTCGATAAAAGTATCAAAATGCCGTTCGCCAAGAATGGCCGACATGGCATCTTCTACCTCGCCCTCGGAAATGTGCAGGGAGCGAATCAAATCCCAGTCAGCCGCATTGGTGCGGAAATAATCCTGTGCGGTCTGCGCTCTAAGTTCACGAACCTGCTCCAGCCGTTTCAGGTCGCGTTGGAGAGCAGGATCGTTTCCAGGCAGCAGGTCGACAATCATGCGGGCCAGTGCGGCTTCCCTGCCGGTCTCGGAAATGCGAAACAAAACCCAACTTCCCTCGCGAAACCGCGTCAACAGGCCAGCTTCGCACAAAAGTTTCAAATGCCGGCTGACTCGCGGCTGGCTCTGGCCCAGAATCTGGGTCAACTCTTTTACATTGAGTTCACCGTGGGACAAGACAAACAACAGACGCAATCTGGTGCGTTCACCGGCCCCACGCAACCCATTTAACAGTCGATCCATATATTTACACACCTCAGGCCGTTCAAAATTTTACAATTAAACCAGATACTTGATTTACTACAGCCAACCTATTTGCGAGATCAAAACCGCCCAAGAACAGCGGCAAATCCCCTTAACCAACCCTCTCAATCACAGTACCGACATTGGCCTTTAACACCGTCGATTGAGCTGTTCAAACGCTACATTTCCCTTCGAAATCTCCAACATTACACCTACGCAAATAGCATACCCCGGTTGCCGCTGAAGCTATCATATGGTAGTAGGTTAAAATAATATATCAAGATATCTTTATATCTAATTTTTATTAAGATTTCTCAATGGTAAAGAAAATCTGCAAAATCTTTACAAAGCGAGACATTTCAGCAACTAGAATGATTAATTTGCCTAAATTAGGCCACGTTAGGTAAATATCTACAAATACCATGATATTTAGGACTAAATGACGAATCGTAGGCAGGCGGCGAAAATCGAAAATAAATAAATCCCCAATCAATCGCGATATTGTGTAATTTAGATCACAGTTGAACTTGAATTGCGGACGATGCTGCCGATATATTAACAGGGTTGGAAAACGCGCTGGCGAACTCATAATGAATAAAGTTACAAAAAAAATCGCTTCCGAAACGGAACGCCGCCAGGGCTCAATGAGCTTCCGCGCCCTTAACCTCTACCGTGGCTTGCGTTATGCAAGCATCCTTTTAGCCTCTCTCTTTGTGTTCTCTACTCCGGGAATATCAACAGCGTTTGCCACAAGCGACCAAAACGCACCCGACGTCACAGGAGCGGTTAACGAAACTGATACCGGCGATATTGATGACCCGCTGGAGCCGGTTAATCGGGTTTTGTTTTTTGTACATGACGGCCTTGATACAATGTTTCTGCGCCCGGTCGCGGTCGCCTATACCACCTTTATGCCAAAACCGCTGCGCAAGGGCGTCAGCAACTTCATGTCCAACGTGGCAACGCCGGTCACCCTCAGCAATGACCTTTTACAGGGCGAATGGGAGCGCGCAGGTGTTACCACCAAACGGTTCGTGGTTAATTCAACCATAGGCTTGGGCGGATTGCTTGACGTTGCCGCAACACAGGGCCTTCCTAAACACACCGAAGATTTCGGCCAAACCCTGGCTGTTCATGGCGTCGGTTCCGGCCCCTATATTTTTATTCCTGTTCTGGGCCCCTCTACCCCCCGCCATCTTGTCGGACGGGCAGTCGACCTTCTCACGGATCCATGGACCTATATCCTTTATAATGAAGATAGACTGGTCCGGACTGCACCAACAGCGATAGTCGCTGTCCCACTTCGTGGCGAAAGTGACAAGGCCCTCAACAGCATCAAGGAAACATCGGGTGATTATTACTCATCCGTCAAGAACCTGTATTATCAAAGTCGGCGCAGTCAGATTAATAACGGCAAAATCCCCGACGAGGATCTCGTCGAAATACCCGGCTTTGATTCCCAATAGAACAAGCCGGACTGTAACATCTGTAGCAAAACATCTTTTTGATCTAACTTGCGCGTAGCGGGAAGAATTTCGACATGATGACAGTCAAACAAAATGTAACCGAAGCTTTTCATCAAAGACGCAATCTCATTGGCGCGCTCATATTCGCTGTCACAATTTTTTCAACCGGATTTTTAAATCCAACCTCAGCCGGCGCCGCGCAGGTCGAAGCGATGGTGACCGATTTTGGCAACCAGGTTATCAAAATTCTGTCAAGCAATGCCCCTAGGAGTCAGCAGGAAAACCGCTTCAGAACCGTCTTCAACCGCAACGCAGATATCAGCACCATCGCCAGGTTTACACTTGGTAAATATGCACGGAAGATCAAATCTTCCCAGCGCAACGAATTCCATCGGTTGCTCAGCCGCTTCATAGTCAAGGTTTTCATCGGCCGTATGCGCGGCACCAAATCCACAGGAATTGAACTTCGCGGCACAAATGAACGGAAAAAAGATCGGGATTATCTGGTTAAAAGCATCGTCAAGATAAGCGATGGTGCCCCGGTGCTGGTTAATTGGCGTGTTTTCCGAAACAAGAGCGGCCGTCTCAGGCTGTTCGATATAAGC
>JAJFHR010000367.1 GCA_021775515.1 Hyphomicrobiales bacterium
AAACCCTGAACGATGATGGAAAAAACGACTACGGCATAAGTGATACTAAGGATTTGCGCCTTATAGGCGTTGTCAGGCAGGGACAAGGCGAGCGCGACTGAAATGCCGCCCCTGAGACCACCCCAGGTCAATATGGTAACCGCTCCCTCACTGAAACGTTCCGTCACTTTCAAAAGCGAGATAGGCAAGCCTACACTAATCCAGCGAGCGATAAGTACAACCGGGATTGCCAGCAACGCCGGCGTGGCCACATCCGGCCGGAAACTCACCACCAAGACCTCCAGACCGATGAGCAAAAACAAAACCGAATTGAGTATTTCATCGCTGATCTCCCAGAATTGAAACACATGTGTCCGGGTCTTGTTACTCATAGCAAACCTGGCGCCATGGTTGCCGATAAAGAGACCGGCAATAACAACGGCAATGGGCCCGCTCAAATGCAAGTTAAGCGCAATTGAGTATGTGCCTAGAACAAGTGCCAGCGTGATAAGAACCTCGAGGTTATGTTCATCTATGCTGCGCATGGCCAGATAAGCCAGATATCCGGCCAGGATACCCAATATGGCGCCGCCGCCCGTCTCTACAACAAACAGTTGCGCAACATCGCTTAACCCGACCTCGCCATTTCTGCCACCGACAGCAATGGCCACAATGATGGTGAAAACAACAACTCCGACACCATCGTTGAACAGGCTTTCACCAGCGATTTTTGCTTTCAGCGATGGCGGGATGTTGACGGTCTTCAATACGCCCAGAACAGCTACCGGATCGGTGGGTGAAATCAGCGCGCCAAAAACCAGCGCCCAGATATAGGGTATCGGCTGGCCCAAAACCGCAATAATCAGCCACATCGCCGTGCCCACAAGAAATGTGGAGAGTAATAGCCCCACAGTCGCCATTAAACCTATCGCCCATTTTCGCGAGGCCAAGTCCGCCAGATTGACATGAACAGCACCAGCAAAAAGCAGTGCCGACAGCATACCGTTCATTAAGGTTTCCTGAAAATCAATCTGCGCGAGTGCGCCGGTAACCGTTTTGGCAATTCCTAATCCCGGTACCATCAAATCTATCACCACCACCGCACCCGACGACATCAGCGCAATAATGACAAGTCCGATGGTATGGGGAAGGTGCAAAAAGCGATGATTGAGGTAGCCAAAAACGGCTGAAAGCCCGAGCAGGATCGCTGCAATGTCGAAAATAGTCATGTAAAGCCTCTGAGGAACCACCAAGTAAAACTTGGATCCCTTTTACCAATGCATCAGGAAAAGGCCAGGACCTATTTACCGCAGAATAAAGTTAGCCGATATTGCCAAAAGCAGGAAATGTTTCCAGCAGCCAGTATGACAGGTCATTGAAATTGCCGTTGATAAACAAGATTCCCATTACCACCAACAAACCGCCCATGGTCTTTTCCACCAGACCAATATAGCTGCGAAAGCGGGCCATAAACCGCATGAACGGTTTTACTGCGAATGACGACAACAAAAATGGAATGCCGATGCCAAGCGAATATACCGCCAGCAACAAGGCCCCCTGCGCGACCGTATCCTTGCTTGCCGCAACAAACAGAATAGCCGCCAGTACCGGACCGATGCACGGCGTCCAGCCAAAACCAAACGCGACACCAATCACATAAGAGCCCATAATCCCGCGGGGTTTGGCATCGTGGTGATAGCGGATTTCTTTATTGACCAGGGTAAAGCGAAAGACGCCCAAAAAATGCAGACCAAGAATAATTACAATGACGCCGGCAACCTTGGAGAGAATTGTGGCATTGGAAAGCAAGAACTGGCCAACAAAACTGGCGGTTGCCCCCAGCATGACAAAAACAGTTGTGAAACCCAGGACGAACAGGACCGAAGACAACATAACCCGCCGGGATAAGGCAGGGTCTTTTTCATCACCATTTTCGAGATGTTCCAGAGAGGTTCCGGCGAGAAAACAAAGATAAGGTGGAACCAGCGGCAGTACACAAGGCGACAGAAAACTTAGCAATCCGGCAAACAACGCACCGAGGATAGTGACCTGTTCAATCATTTAACTTTTGGCTTTCTTATTCTGTTTTGTCCGGCCTACCGTAACCGGACACTATCCACTTTCATACAGATTTCCACACAAATGACCGCAAATGGGTTTAAATTACCAGTAATATTTTCGTCAGAATGAAATTCATCTTTGCCGGGACAAAATGAACAGCATTAATGATCAAGCGCGCCAATCAGGAAATATCGGTAGAACTCACCCCAAGGCGCCGATGCTGGGGGCCAGTGCCTGCATATGGCATCGCAATAAGGTGTTGCTGGTCTTGCGTGGCGCCCCGCCAAAGCAGAACTTGTGGAGCTTGCCCGGGGGCCTGGTCGAAGTGGGTGAAACCATGCAGCAAGCAGCGGAACGTGAGCTTTTTGAAGAAACAGGACTTATAGCGGACATTTTGGGTCTGGCCGACTGGGTAGAGGTTATTGAACATCACGAGCAACGCTTAAAACATCATTTTGTCGTCGCTATGTTCATCGGCAAACATCGAAATGGCGACTTGCGGGCCGGAGATGACGCCAGGGCGGCCGAATGGTTCAGCCTAAACAGTTTGGATCAACTGGAGATGACTAAGGGTACCGCTGACACTATCCGCACTGCCTATCAAGTCTGGATTTCCAACACTTTGTGACAATTATGCTGGCAATTTTTCACCACTCGTCACGGTGGTTTGATTGGTGCTGCCCGCGAATTTAAGGCACACTGATTATTATGGTCAAATATCTCAGTTTCTCCTTATCGTCCTATGTCGCCTGGCTGTTGTTTGCCTCGGCAATTTTATGGAGCCACGCGGCTGGCGCCAATGTCGAGCGCTGGCAGCGTTCCGGCTGGGCAAATACCGATTTTTCCAAAACTTCGATTAAATTTGACGAAATATTCTCCGGCGGCCCGCCAAAAGACGGTATTCCTTCCATCGATAACCCAAAATTTTTGTCCATTACCGAAGCTGCCGACATCGGCCCCAGAGAACCTGTCATTACTCTTGATCTCAACGGCGAAGTCAGGGCCTATCCCTTGCGGGTGTTAATCTGGCATGAGATTGTCAATGACAAAATTGGCGACACTCCCGTTACGGTTACCTATTGCCCTTTGTGCAATTCAGCCATCGTGTTTGATCGCCGCGTACAGGGTAAAATTCTTGATTTCGGCACAACCGGTCTGTTGAGAAATTCAGATCTTGTCATGTATGACCGTCAAACACAAAGCTGGTGGCAGCAATTTACCGGGACGTCCATTGTCGGTGCCATGACTGGAACCAAACTGTCGATGATACCGTCGCGCATTGAAGCCTTTGAAAAATTCAAACAACGCTACCCGCAAGGCCGAATTCTCGTTCCCAACAATAATTCCATGAGAAATTATGGCGCCAACCCCTATGCAAATTATGACACGATGCCGCGGCCGTTCCTGTTTGCCGGTGAGTTGCCCAAGGACATTGAATCGATGGCCCGCGTGGTGGTATTTGAAGCTGGCGGGAAAAAACAGGCGGTTGCTCTGAAACTTCTCGCAGAAAAAAAACAGCTCAAAATTTCCGATGTCACGCTAAGCTGGTCGGCTGGCCAAAATTCCGCACTTGATAGCAGCCGCATCAGTGACGGGCGCGATGTCGGCAACGTGGTTGTACAATCGACTTCGCCGGAAGGGCCAAAAAACATCGTCTACGATGTAACCTTCGCCTTTGTGGTCAAGGCTTTCCTTCCCGATGTCAAAATTCAGCAAAATTAAGGCTTATGCCATAACACTCTCGACCGGGTTGTGAAGGCACAGTATTATCGGGTTCAATTTCCCGACATTCGGTATTTGTTCACATCCATGTTTTTAAGCCGCAAATCGATATCCCGCATACTGTGCATGGTGTTTGCCATTTCTGCCTTTGCGCCATCAGTTGTCGCTGGCAATCATGGGCCGGGCTCGCGCAGTTACGAGCGTAAATTGCTCAGGCTGTCAGAATTACTCGGCGCCATTCATCATCTGCGTGAAATCTGCAATGCCAACGAAGGCCAGCTATGGCGGCAAAAAATGGTCGAATTGCTTGAGACAGAAGCTCCCTCGCCGGAGCGCCGCGCCCTTTTGGTGCAGCGGTTCAACCAAGGATATCGCGGTTATCAGTTGACCTATAAAAAATGCACAAAAAGGGCCAGTGCTACAGTTCAAAAGTTCGTCAATGAAGGCGCAACTTTGGCCGACAGCGTTGCAAAAGCCCGC
>JAJFHR010000368.1 GCA_021775515.1 Hyphomicrobiales bacterium
CGATGTCGGTTCTGTTGAAAGAAGCGCTGGCGCCTAACCTGGTACAAACACTGGAAAACAATCCGGCGTTTATTCATGGCGGGCCTTTCGCTAATATCGCTCATGGCTGCAACTCGGTCATTGCTACGAAAACCGCGCTTAAACTGGCTGATTATGTGGTTACCGAAGCAGGTTTTGGCGCAGATCTTGGGGCCGAAAAATTCTTCAACATCAAATGCCGCAAGGCGGGTCTTACACCTGCGGCATCAGTGATCGTTGCCACTGTCCGCGCTCTTAAAATGCATGGAGGCGTGACCAAGAATAACCTCGGCGAGGAAAATGTCGAAGCTGTCAAAAAAGGCTGTGAAAACCTTGCCCGTCACATCGATAACGTCCAGTCTTTTGGTGTGCCGGTAGTGGTTGCCATCAACCAGTTTATCACCGACACCGATGCAGAATTGCAGGCCGTCAAGGAAACCGCGGAAGGTTTTGGCGCCGATGCAATTATTGCCAGCCACTGGGCAAATGGCGGAGCCGGTACCGAGGACTTGGCAAAACACGTGGTTGATCTGGTCGATGGGGCAACGTCAAACTTTAAGGTGCTTTATCCCGATGATATGCCGTTGATCGAGAAAGTCCGGCTCATTGCCCAGAAAATTTATGGCGCCAATGATATCGCCTGCGACGGTGCTATATTAAAAAGGTTTGAAGAATTGCAAAAAGACTACGGCCATTTCCCTGTTTGCATGGCCAAAACCCAGTACAGTTTTTCAACCGATCCAGATCTCAAAGGATCACCTTCAGGATTTGATATTCCCATCCGTGAACTCAGGCTTTCGGCCGGCGCGGAATTTATTGTAGCGGTTACTGGAGCGATAATGACCATGCCTGGTCTGCCGCGTATTCCTTCCGCCAACAACATATATCTCAACGAAGACGGGCAAATAGAAGGCCTGTTTTAAACTCCCAATGCCACCTCCCTCGAAGTGGTAGAACCGGCAGTTGCACACTGGCTGTCGGTTCTTTTTTTGCCTGAGATCGGCTTTCTTTCCTCCCCTCCCTACAAGGAGGAAGGGCTTAACGAGGCTTGATTTCCCAAAGATCGCCATTGAAAAAATAATGTGAAAATGCCGGTGGTGGAAACAAAACTCGTCATTCCCGCACCTGCTTCCGTCATTCCCGCGAAGGCGGGAATCCATACCGCCGAATTTTCAGACGGGTAAAGTGGGAGCGATTATACCGATAACATGGAGGAATGGACCCCTGTGACAGGCCCAGGGGTGACGAAAGAGGTGTTAAATCTCCCCCTTACTCAGCCGCCTCCGTCTCCAACACCGGTGAAACGCGGGCTGCGCAAAATTTAAACTCAGGGATTTTGCCATAAGGATCAAGCTGCGGGTTGGTCAAAACATTGGCTGCAGCATCGGCAAAACAGAAGGGCAGGAAAACCATACCTTCAGGCACATCGCGATCCTGCCGTGCTTTAAGTCTAAGTTCACCGCGCCGGGTCTCTACCTTAACCTGATCACCGGCAAAAAGATTAAGCCTCTCCAGGTCTTTTCGGTTGAGGCAAACTACCGCTTCCGGTTCCAGGGCATCAAGGTTTGAAGCCCGTCGCGTCATCGAACCGGTATGCCAATGTTCCAGCATCCGACCGGTGGAAAGAACCATGGGAAACTCATCATCGGGCAATTCATCGGGGGGAACGATATCTGTTGGTACAAGCCTGGCCCGGCCGGTTTTGGTTGGAAATCCATCGCCAAAGACAATTTCATTGCCCGGTTTGTCCGGGGCATCACAAGGATAGGTTACAGAATTTTCCCGCTCCAGCCGGTCCCAGGTAATATTGTCGAGCGAGGGCATGACCTGGGCCATTTCGGCATAGACTTCCGAGATGTGATTATATTGCCAATCCAGACCAATGCGGTTGGCGATTTCCACAATCAACTCCCAGTCCTGGCGGGCCGCGCCGGGCAGCGGAACTGCTGGCCGCGACATTTGAACCTGGCGGTTCGTATTGGAGAATGTTCCCAGTTTTTCCGCATGCGCGGAGGCTGGCAACACCACATCTGCATGCCAGGCGGTTTCGGTCAGAAAAATATCCTGAACCACCAGATGATCCAGCATGGCAAGTGCAGATCGCGCATGGGTTTGATCTGGATCCGACATCGCCGGATTTTCACCTTGAATGTACATTGCCTTAATCTGGCGGGCGTGAATAGCATCGATAATTTCAACCACGGTCAAACCACGATTGGGATCAAGCTCCTTGTTCCAGAACTCCTCATATTCGGCCCGGACTTCGGGATCTTCAACCGAGCGGTAGTCGGGATAAAGCATTGGAATTAGACCGGCGTCTGATGCGCCCTGCACATTGTTTTGTCCGCGCAGGGGGTGAAGTCCGGTTCCCGGCCGCCCCACTTGCCCGGTGATCATCGACAGCGAAATCAGCGCCCGCGCATTATCGGTACCATGGACATGTTGTGAGACACCCATGCCCCAGAAAATGATCGAGGTGCTGGATTTAGCATAAACCCTGGCAACTTCGCGGATTTTTTCTGCGTCAATTCCGCAGACTTCAGCCATTTTCTCCGGTGGAAACGCTTTGATTTTTTCCTTAAGCTCCTCATAGCCCTCGGTCT
>JAJFHR010000369.1 GCA_021775515.1 Hyphomicrobiales bacterium
AACAATTAAATTAAAATAAACCAAGATTAGGTTAATTTTCCGTCAGGTCAATTGCGCTCAATCAGAGGTCAGACGCGTAGGACGCATTATGGTGATATCATTGGGATGTGCGAGGTTCAAAATCGCCCGGGCCCTTTCATCCAGCATATCAGGATCCAGGCTTTCCGGGCGCACCAAGGAGACTTTGTGTTCAAGCTGCGATTTTTTCTCGCGAATTTTGGTCAGTTTGGTTTCAAGGCGCGAAACCTCGTCAGCCAGCCGCCAGCGCGACAGCAGGCCATGATCACCGATAATGACATTATAGCCAAAATACCCCATGACACAGACGTTGAGCAGCGCAAAGCCGATCTTGCGCCAGGGAAAATTTGTAGAACCGATCTGTACCATATTACTGGGCTGCCCGAACCTGCTAGCGATCACCTAGATTTAAGAGATATTTGCTAAGAAAACTTAAACACCCAACTAGTCGATCATGTCTGAACGTGAACGACCTATCGAGACCCCCATCTAGAGCACACGTCCAATTAGAACCACGGTCACCTTTGCCAACGACTCTAACAGCGGCAGGCTTTGCCTTCGTGCAAATGCAGGTGTTCACAGCGGTTGGCCCAACCCTCAATAATCTTGTCAAAACCGGCGGTCTTGCCGGCGTTGCTGCCAAAGGTGCGGTTCACGGTGTCATCGGCGGAGCCTTGTCCATCGCCCGCGGCGGCAACTTCCAGCAAGGCTTCATCTCAAGTGCGATTGCCGGTGGCATAAGCGGCATCACAACCGGCGAAGGCTCTCTGCTTGGAAGCATCCCCGGGGGCGAGGGCATTGCCTTGCGCACGGCAATCTCTGCCGCCGCAGGCTGTGCGGCATCCTCTTCAGTTGGCGGCAAATGCGCAAACGGTGCCGTAACCGCAGCCTTCGGCCATTTGTATAATTCGGAAAGTCAGAATAGATTTTCGAGAAGATTGCGAATGGGTGGGTGTGTTGAAGGCCTAGAAACAACGATCTGTGGCGGGGCTGGAGGCGGTGGGCTTTTTGGTGGGGGAGCAAATACTACTTCCAGGACTGCAAGAGAAGCGTTAAGAAATGCGAAGGACGCAAATGGTATTCCAAGAAATGCCCAACCAGATAAAATAATTAAGCCAGACACGCCTGCTGGAGATAGAATGAAGTTAGATAATAGGAATGTTAAAGCATTTGAATTCACAAATAGTAAAGGACAAAAAGTAATTATCAGACAGGATAGGGCAACAAGCTTCGGCCAAGGTGGACGAGGTAATCAGCCGCCACATTTCAATGCTGGCCCAAAACAAGATCATAAGTTAAGACAGCATCATTTCATCGTAAACTAATGAATAGGCAATGAATATTTATTCAACTAAACATACTCTGGAATCATTGTTTCCTGCGAACTTAGATGAACAGTTGGTGGTCAGGCAACAAGAACTACGTTCCGAGGCGGTCTATGATAAAGACACATATGCGGAAACAACCGCTCAGAAATATATTAAAAAAATTGTTCAATGCTTTGGCGATAAAGCGTATTTGTTGGTTGCGGGAGAAATTGATCGTCCCAATAGAATAAGATCACACAAGGGCCTTTTTTGGGATGAAAAAGGACTTCGTGAACTTGATAGACGTGACGGCGAATTTGATGTGGAGGGAGGTTATACGCGGCTTGCGTCATTGGTCGATCTAGATGGGTTTAATTACGATGAACCAACTGGATATGTTTTAAGTTGGTTGGTTGGAATCATCTTGCTGACTGATATTAATATCGACACAATGAATAGCTTTGTTGAAGAATGGTTGATGAAAAGCGATTCGATTTTGCCGTTCGACTATGAGGCCATTGCCAAAGGCCTTGTGAAGTTACCCACGACTGCTGTGTTACGCTACTTTGCGGCTGATAACGGCCGCATTGAAACATTAGCTGTTGTTGGGAATAAGGAGTTTGTCGATGGTCGCATAGAAAAGTGCATCAGGTCGATAATTTGATTCTCTAAAATTGCTAAAATTACTAAAATTTATTACTATTTATTCCGGAATTCTGGAAGATGCAGCAATTGCCTCCGCCTTGGCCTTTGCGCAAATGGAGGTGTTCTCAGCTGTTGGGCCAACCCTCAATGATGCTGTTAAAACGAAATTACGGTGACAGTTTACTAAATGCATTAATTACTAAGGGCATCGGCATTGAGGGAACGAACCTCACCAACATAATAGGTGGTCTTGGTGCCGGATGCCGTCTGATCAACGCGCGAGATACGCGCCAGGCCGGAGCTCACCGGGTCAAGCCCGGAGACAGGCTCCAGCAAAGGTGACCACATTAGTGCCCTCGGTAAACCACACCGCTTTGTCAAACAAAGAAATTAGTGCATTTAGTAAACTGTCACCGTAATTCAAGAAGGGCCAAATGGCGAGCAGTTCGATGTAACCGGGCAAACCGGTGTTGCTGCGATGACGCTTGGGCTTTTTGCCCCTATAAGGGCCGTGGCAGGTGCTGTTCGTGGATTGCTTGGTGCGAGAAGTGTAACTTTAACTAGCTCTCAACAAAAGGCGATCAGATCTTTAGAGAAACAAATTCAGATACATAGTAAAAAATTAGATGATTTTATAGCCAATCCTACCATTAGACCTGGGATGAGACATTTGCCGAAAAAAGTGATTATGCGGCAGCAACAGGTAAGGATTAAACACCTAAAAAATGAAATTAATACATTTAAAAAAAATATTAAGAAAATTAAGAATGGGAAATTTTGAATTGTCAGTTCCCCTTGAACAATCAAACTCGCTTGTCTTCGTTGGCAAAAATAATTGGCATAGTTATTTGGCAAAAACGAAGTCAGCTCCTAAAGTTGTTCTCATTACCGCATGGCAACAGGATGATATAATTTCGGAATTAATAAAACCGTTGGTAAAAAGACTATTGGGGTCAGGATGTGGTTATTTTGTTTGCGCGGGAAGAGCTTCAGAGAATCTTCATGACTTTATCGATAATATGATTTTAGATATGTCGGTTGATGATATGCAATTAAACGCCGATAAAATCATAACTACGTGGCATGATACTGATACTGATGAGGAAGTGGCAGATTTTTTTCTGCATTCAACAAATGTATCAAATGGCTTGTTATTAGCTTTTCTTGATGAAAACAGGACTGAGGATAAAAGACTGAAAACAGCCATTCTTAGTCTTGTTCCAACATTATAACCATGATTTTCAAATCCCGCATTTGAGACACCTTAGGAATTAGGGCATTTAGTGTCCGTCGTCATATAAATTGGGACAAATTTCAGTCTGAGCTAAGAGAGAGTATGGCTCATCTGGTTTGTCATATTAAGCGGCGAACTTACGATGTTGCAAGCGCCGCGTTTCGATTGTCTTTTGTTTGATCCTTTCTCTTTGCATTAGTATGGCCTGGCCGCGTCCGAAGTAGACATCGGCAGGGGTGAGGTTTTTCAGGCTCTCGTGATAACGTTGATAATTATAGTGATCGACGAAAGCCTCGATCTGAGCATTCAGGTCGGCCGGAAAGAAGTAATTTTCCAGCAGGATGCGGTTCTTCAAGGTTTGATGCCATCGTTCGATCTTGCCCTGAGTCTGAGGGTGATAGGGTGCGCCCCTAACATGATCCATATTTTTGTCATCCAGCCATTGGGCTAGATCGCCTGAGATGTAACTGGAGCCGTTATCAGACAGCAGTCTGGGTTTGTGAACCACATTGACCTGATCGCAGCCGGAGGCCTGTAAGGCAAGCTCGAATTACGGTGACAGTTTACTAAATGCAGAAATTACTAAACCCAAAATTACTAAACCCATCGGCAACGTGGTGAAAAAGGCCTTGCAGGAGCCGCTAATCCGTTCCGCCCTGCAGATCATAGCCTGTTCCAACCCCGCAACCTGCGTTCACGCAACAGCTGTCATAACTCTGGAATTAAGTGCATTTAGTAAACTGTCACCGTAACTCGGGAATTAATCCGGGAGTAGATATTGTTAAAAATAATTAAGGGCATTTAGTAAACTGTCACCGTAATTCCGTAATTGTAGTAAACTGTCACCGTAATTGGTAATTGTAATTCATAATTCGTTATTCAATTAATCATCAAAACCAATTCTTTACATGCTGATAAGCAATTTCCAATTGATCTTGAAGTGAAGCTCTGGAAGCAGGGAAATCTCTCCTTTTTTTCCTCATATCCCAAACATGAATATTTGTATCTCCCTCTAAATCAGGTTCATCTAACCAAAGTTGAAAACGCTTACCGGCTGGGCTTAAGATATCTATGGACCTAACTTCAACATCCTTAAATGCAGTTTGAATGTGCAATCCATGGTTAATTGCCCATGCATTTAAGACAGAATCCAATATTGAATAGCTCATTTTAACGGCACTCCTCGACCAAAGCTATTATTAGGTATTCTGTCTAATAATTCAAATTTCACCTTTCCTCCCCTGCGCCCAAAAGCTGGCAACGCTCTTGACCGTTGCAATCGCGTACCAGTTGGTACGATTACCCGTTGAATAAAGTTTGCGTTGTTCCCCGGAGGTAAGGCGAGTCCCTCTATTGCCTCTCTCTGATTGGTAGGGGGTGTTTTAGTCAAGAATCTTCCAGTATTACTATTTCCAGAAAATACACGGAAAAATACTTCATCCTGCTTTGTTATATACGAAATAATTTTTCCGCCCGCATTGGGTACTTGTTGTGACGGAAGGGCTTTTGTATTACTTGGAATGCGAACTCCACCTCCACCAATTACCCCATCTCCACCTTGGCTAAAGCATACTTCAGGCAAAAAGCGGCAATCCAGTCTCTCTGAATTATACAAATGGCCGAAGGCGGCGGTTACCGCTCCGTTTGAGCATTTACCGCCGATGGCGGAGGCTGCGGCACAGCCTGCGGTGGCCGAGATTGCCGTGCGCAGGGCAATGCCTTCACCCCCGGGGATATCGCCAAGCAGAGCGCCTTCGCCGGTGGTGATGCCGCTTATACCACCGGCGATAGCGCTTGAGATGAAGCCTTGCTGGAAGTTGCCGCCACGGGCGATGGACAAGGCCCCGCCGATGACACCGTGAACCGCGCCTTTGGCAGCAACACCGGCAAGACCGGCGGTTTTGACAAGATTATTGAGGGTTGGCCCAACCGCTGTGAACACCTGTATTTGCACAAAGGCAAAGCCTGCTAATGTGCCCGGGCTATAAATCAGCCGGCATTACTGTTTTTATGCCGTGTTTTGCTGTACCAGCGCGCGGCAAACGGTAAAGCGGCTCCGAAGGCCAAAATTCCAAGAATTAGCAGCCAAACTTCGGCCTGCCCGCCTAAACTTTCCTCAAGTGAACGGCCACCGGTCATTTCACTATGAATTATGGCGGTTAGGATCAATCCGGCAATCGCCAGAAAAAACCCGCCAAACCAGCGGAAAAAAAGGCTGAATATTGACGGCTCGCCGGGGTTTGTTTTTTTGCCCTGGTCAAGGAAGGTTTCAAGCAGGCTCTCCACATCCCGGTCAAAATGAAGGTGGCGCATTGAGAATGCATTTATTCTCGGCAATTGATTTAAATCCTTTGGCAACTCCTCCTTCGACGGCATCTGCGCCTCATCCGCCAAGACGGGCAGGACTTTTTTGCCACTGTTTAGTATGGCGCGGGTCTCAAGCCGGATAAAATCGCGATTATCAAAGATGCGCGACGGTTGTTTGCTGAGATCACGACCGAGCCAGTCCTGCCCGATTATCAGCAAACAAACCGTACTATCAGCAATCGCTGTGTCGATCTTGGTTTCGAAGTCTTCACCTGGCGCAATATCGTTTACATCGATAAAAACGCGGTCGATTTCCTTAACGGTGCGCAGACGATCGGCAATGCGCCCGGCAAGATGCTCGGTGTCGCTTCGTCTGTAACTGATGAATACGCGTTCTGACATGTTGGGCTTAGTTCCGCTGTAAACCAAATGCTGGCGAAAGACCGGCCTTGTCAAAATGAATTTGCGGGCTCAACCGCCCTGGCAACAAAAGCGTTACCTGTTTATCGCGCGGGCCTTTTTTAAACTCATAAATCAAAGCATCAATGCCATATCGCGCACTAAATTTCTTCTCGCCGAGTTTCGGTGGAAGCGCATTTGCCCCGCCACGTAAAAGGTTAAGAGCCTGGGTTTCCTCTATGGGTTTTCCGGTAGCGGCAAACGGGTTATCCGTCACGACAAAAACAATCAGACGATAATAGCCCTGTTCGGCAAAAAACAAGCTTTTAAAGTACGAGGAAAGTGAAAAAGGTTCCTTATCCGACGGCCTGCGATAGCGCAAGTTTTCCGCTGCTGCAGATCCATCCTCATTTATCCGCTCCAGGCGCGTGACCATGGCAAAACCGTTGGGTGCGCTGTGGAAACTGTATTCCCAGTAACCCGCTTTGCGCAGTGGCGAGATCAGAAGGTCAGAAACCGCCTCCAGATTTGCTGCCTTGAGGAATGGTTTGCGGGGCAAGCGAACACGCGCCGATGGCTGGGGCGGTGGCCACGGGAAGGCCGATAGGTAGCTGGCATCAGGTCCGGTGGCAGTTGGAGCTGGGCTGGATTGCAGCACCAGGGGTGCAACGGCAGATGTCTTTGCAGAAGAGGCCTTCTTTGCCGGGGCATATTTTCTGCGGCGAATTTTGTTCTTTTCCAGTGATCTCCTTCGCTGCTGCGCAACTCTTTGAGCCCGGCGTAATTTGGCTGCACGATATTTTTTGAGCGCAAGTTCGCGCGATTTTCTCTCAGCAAAATAGTTTGGACTAGCACTGGCAACAGCCCCCCGGCTGCTTCGCATAGAGAATTGCCCACCTGAACCGGAATATGGTTTCAGGTAGGATTGTAAAGCAGCGGAATTCTTCGAGTTCTTGAAAGATTTCCAGTATTTCAGTTCTGGAGTATTATTGATATTGGGTCTTTGAACCGCTGGAGCTGCGGGTTGTACAGATGTGGTGTTTTTCTGGTCTCTTGCAGAGCTTGTTGTAAAATTCCTGGAAAAATAAAAATCCCGCTGCAAAGACGAGACCACCAACGGTGATTGTTTTCGCCTGGTTTTTATTTTGACCGACGCTTGCACCTTTTTTAATATCTGGTCTACGCTGAGGCCTGGAACCTGCAAAGTTTCAGCCAGCTCTGCAGTGAATAATGAATTTGCGCCACTACCATCAACAGCCGTTTGGCCCGGAGCGGCGGAAGATGCAATCAAAAACCCGTCAGGAGCTGAAATACGTGCCAATCCACTGCCGGTTAAACGCAATCTGTTTGAGAGTTTATTGAAACGGCTGGCATCGAGCAAAACCAAATTTAACGAATTTCCCGCATGTTTCATGCTGGAAATTATATTTTTAACGCTGATGGTTTGTGAAGCCAGGTCGTTGCTGGTGTTAAGTCCGGCTCCAAGCGGAATGAGATAATTGTTGCCCTTAAACTGAATGCTGTGGCCCGCATAAAAATAAACGCCCACAGCGGTATTACCGGCAGCCCGAAGCGCATTTGCAAAATTCCGGTTAACCTGGCTCATATTCTGAAGATCAAGATCAAGAGCAATCGTTACTTTAAAGCCAAGCTTGCGCAACGTTTTTGTTATCAGCCGGGCATCTTTTATGGGGTTTGGCAGTTTCTGCAGGTGTGTGTAGCCGGAATTCCCGATTACCAGAGCAAGGCGATTTTGTGCACTCGAGGCTGAGACAATCAAAGGAAACATCAAGAAGCTGGCGATACAGAACTTGATGATCGTGTACATCTCTGCCTCCACCTGAATGAAAATCAAGCAATCCTGCTATGATACCCATTTTCTGCAGGCATTCAAATCGTTTTACCTGTGGAGCGCTCAGGCGCAAAGGGGTAGCTGCCTCAAGCCTAGCGTAAGATCGAACGCCCGGCATATACGGCGGCATCGCCCAATTCTTCTTCGATACGCATCAACTGATTATATTTTGCCAGACGATCAGAGCGGGCCATTGAACCGGTTTTGATCTGGCCGCAATTGGTTGCCACAGCCAGATCAGCAATCGTTGCATCTTCGGTTTCACCGGAACGATGCGACATTACCGCCGTGTAGCTTGCTTTATGTGCTGTCCCCACTGCATCAAGTGTTTCACTTAAAGTGCCTATCTGGTTAACTTTCACCAGGATGGAATTTCCCGCCCCCATGGCTATGCCCTGTTCAAGCCGGACGCGGTTTGTCACGAACAGATCATCACCGACTAGTTGAACCTTTGATCCGATCGCCTGGGTCAAGGCACACCAGCCCTCCCAGTCATCTTCATCCATGCCGTCTTCAATTGAAATGATAGGGTATCTGCTGACCAGGTCTTCATAGTATTTAACCATTTCGCCTGACCCGAGTTTTTTGCCCTCTCCGGCCAGATTATATATTCCGTCGTCGTAAAACTCCGATGACGCAGCATCAAGTGCAAGGTAAACATCTTCGCCGGGCCTGTACCCTGCTCCTTCGATTGAGGTCATGATGAAATCGAGGGCATCA
>JAJFHR010000370.1 GCA_021775515.1 Hyphomicrobiales bacterium
GATGAGTTGTGAGAGCTTTATCAGTTCATCTGGCAAACGGGCGTCCGTGAGGCCGAGTGAATGAACAAGGGCGCTGGCAATCATCGGACCGACCATAATTGGTCCGGCTTTTTTGAGTTTTAGAGCCACCCACCACCCAACAACACCACAGGCTAAAAGGATTGCGGCATCCTGCAGGCTGAAATTTTTTAAATCTCCGCCAAAACTTACCCGACCGCCCAGGTCGACATCTTCGATCCACTCAACGATGAACGGCATGGCAAACACCAACACAAACACCCGGGTGGTATGAACAAGAACGAGCTGGCGCTCATCACCGCCGTATAGTTTGCCAAAAGCACACATGTCGGCAAGCCCGCCCGGCATGGCGGCAAAAAAGGCCGTTGGTATATTATACTTCGAGGTCTTGAGCAGATACCACATGCCTACGGCACCGCTGATTGCCGTATAGGGCACGAGAAAAGCCAGACTGGTAAGAAACTCGGGTATCCGGTCGACGATATCCGGCGAAAAGGAACTTCCCGCGACCAGACCGAGGACTGCCCGCATGGGGGGTTCAAGTTTTTCCGGCCGATGCAAAGGCATCCGGACTAAGGTTGCAACCAGACACGCGCTCATAGAGCCCAACAGCCACGGCAGAGGCAAACCAATGAACCGAAAAACAACTGCTCCGGCAATGCCAGCACCAAAGGCCAGAACAAGGCCGCCGATAACCTGAAAACTGGGCAGAGCAAAATAGCGAAACATGAAACCACATACTGTTTAAGACGATTACCTGGCAGGTGATGCAATCGGCAATCAATCAGAAGACTGACAAAAACATCCGGGCCAGTCTAATTTATCCGGTTTATCAACTCCAGCAACCCATCAGGTGAAATTCCTGATTGCCACCGTCAAGTTGATACTTCTTTTGCTTCTGCCACTTGACGGTCGTGCCATACAGTTCTAGACCAGAAGGCCTAGGGGTGTAACAAATCACCATCTTTTGGAAACGTTTACATTAACGTTCCAAAATCCGGAATAATAACCAACCTATGATCAGGGAGACAATCCATGGCAGAGCCACATTTTCTTGTGCATAGCCCCAAAGATACGGTCGGTGTTGTTGTCGTTGAAGGCTTGAAGGCAGGCACTGACATGCTTGGCCTGATTACCGAAGATGACACAACCATCAGTCTGAATTCCGAGCATGATATCCCGATCGGCCACAAAGTCGCGCTCTGCGATATTGCCAAGGGCGATACGATATTCAAATACGGCCACGACATCGGCATTGCCGTCGCTGATATTGCCACGGGTGAACACGCACATGTCCACAACATCAAAACCAAACGCTGGTAGGGGAAAATTATGACGGATCAATCTATCTTCGGATACCGGCGCGAAAACGGGCGGGTAGGTGTCAGGAACCATGTGGTCATTTTACCGGTTGATGATATTTCCAACGCAGCCTGTGAGGCCGTTGCCAATAATATCAAAGGCACGATGGCTTTGCCTCATTCTTACGGGCGACTGCAGTTCGGTGAAGATCTGGACCTGCATTTCCGTACAATGATCGGCACTGGAGCCAACCCCAATGTGGCCGCGGTGATCGTAATCGGAATTGAGCCGGGCTGGACCCAGAAAATTGTTGATGGCATTGCCAAGACCGGCAAACCTGTAGAAGGTTTTTCGATTGAGCAGAATGGTGACATCAACACAGTGGCAGCAGCCTCGCGCAAAGCAAAAGAATTTGTCCACTGGGCGACCGAGTTGTTGCGCGAAGAATGCCCGATCGAAGATTTGTGGATATCAACCAAGTGCGGAGAATCCGATACCACTACCGGCCTGGGATCCTGCCCAACGGTTGGCAATATGTATGACAAGCTTTTGCCGCGCGGCATTTATGGCTGTTTTGGAGAAACTTCGGAAATCACCGGTGCAGAGCATCTGTGTGAAGCCCGCGCGGCTACGCCGGAAGCAGGCAGGAAGTTCATGGCAACCTGGCAGGCTTATATGGATGATGTCATCGAGCCCTTCAAAACCGATGACCTGTCTGAAAGTCAGCCTACCAAAGGTAATATCGAAGGCGGTCTGACGACCATCGAAGAAAAGGCCCTTGGAAATCTCGAAAAGATCGGGCGAACCTCAACCTATATTGATGTCCTGGAACCGGCGGAAGCTCCTGCAAAAGGTGCCGGGCTTTATTTCATGGACACATCTTCCGCTGCAGCCGAATGCGTGACCTTGATGGCGGCGGCTGGGTATGTTGTTCATACCTTCCCTACCGGTCAGGGCAATGTGATCGGCAATCCAATTCTCCCTGTCATTAAAATTTCCGCCAACCCGCGCACAGTTCGCACTATGTCTGAGCACGTTGATGTGGATGTATCGGGAATTTTACGCCGGGATATGACCATTGATGCTGCTGGCGATGCCCTGATCGAGATGATCAGGCGAACAGCAAACGGCCGCAGCACGGCCGCAGAAGCCCTGGGTCACAAGGAATTTGTTATGACCA
>JAJFHR010000038.1 GCA_021775515.1 Hyphomicrobiales bacterium
GACGAACCTGGGCGCATACCGGGTCATTACCTCACTGGCCGGTCGCACAAAAGCTCCCACTCAGCCCGCCGGCGAGTTGCGCATTGGCGGCTTCGGCGGCATTCAGGCAATGGCGGGTTATCTTGCCGCTGAAAACATCGATGCCCTCATAGATGCCACTCACCCCTTTGCCGCCGTAATCTCAAAAAATGCCGCAGCGGCATCCGAAATTGTATATGTGCCCCGCCTCAATCTGCAACGGCCACCCTGGCAGTCCGGTCATGAAAAAAACTGGCAGGAATTGCCCAGTTTAAAGGCCGCCGCCGATGCACTAGAGACCGGGGCCCGATGCTTTTTGACGATCGGCCGTCAGGAGCTTGACGCCTTCCACCACCGCACTGACGTATTTTTTCTAATCCGCATGATTGACAAGCCGGAGTTTTCGCTGCCCCTGGCCACCTATGAGATCATCACCGGCCTGCCGCAAGCTAGCTGCGAAGATGAAAAAAACCTCATGCAGGCTTACGGTATCGATACGCTGGTGACAAAAAACAGCGGTGGAGAACTGGGCCAGGCCAAGCTTGAAGCAGCCCGAATACTGGGCATCAAGATTTTGATGATCGACCGCCCGCCATTACCCAAGGGCGACGTGGCTGAAACGGTGGAAGACGCAGTTGCTTGGCTGATCACAACCATCAATCGTTGATCAACCCGCGTTGTCCAATCACTTTGCCTTTTTCTTTTTTGGCCTGAGCACGTGGACATGATCGGCGTGATAGAGGGCTGAATCTCTGAAACCTTCGGTATTGAGAGCCCGCCCGACAAATATCAGCGCCGTGCGGGTCAGTTTTTCCTGGCGAACTTTTTTGCGGATGTTTTTTAGGGTGCCGTGTATAAATTTTTGATCAGGCCAGCCGACCCTGTAGGCAACCACCACCGGGCAGTCGTCGCCGTACAGCGGTGCCAGATCTTCTTCAATCTTTTTCAGATTTCTCACCGAAAGATGGATAGCCAGTGTCGCCAGGGACTTGCCAAAGGTTTTAATGTCTTCACCATCAGGCATTTTTTACGATTTAATTGCCGTTAGGGTCAGGATTATGGTTTGGCACACCTCGGGGATGGTAAGTTCCTGCCCCAAGGCTGCCGCAGCTGCAGAATAGGCCGATACGCCGGGTGTAATATCATAGGCAATGCCGAGCTCGCGAAGCCGCCGGATCTGTTCGGCGATCGCGCCGTAAAGGGCAGGATCACCGGAATGGACCCGGGCGACATCATGGCCTTGGGCGTGGGCCTCCTTAATCTCAAAGATAATTTCATCAAGGGTAAGCGGCGCGGTATCGATAACGCGCGAGCCCTTAGGCGCAAACGCGATCACAGCCTCGGGCACCAAAGAGCCGGCATAAAGGCACACCGGACAGGTTTCAATAAGTTTGCGCCCGCGCACGGTAATCAAATCGGGATCACCGGGGCCTGCGCCTATGAAATGGACGGTCATGAAATTTGTTTATCCTTTGCGCCTATTTTCTTAGCGTAACCGCGTGGTGTGTAAATTGCTATTGCTCCATTGCCACGAAAAAACGCCTTGGATTGTGATGATCCAATAATGACCACCGTCAACATGTCGACATCATTGATATCGAGGGATTTGAGGGTGACCGCAGAGATTTTTTCCTGTTCCCGGCCAAGGTTGCTGGCCAGAATAACCGGCGTATCGCCCTTGCGGTGTTTCAACAGTATGTTGCGTGCAGCTTCAAGTTGCGTGCGCCTGCGCTTTGAAACCGGGTTATAAAACGCAATAACAAAATCACCTTCGGCCGCCGATTGAATGCGCTGCTCAATCGTCTCCCAAGGTGTCAGCAGGTCCGATAGTGAAATGGTGCAAAAATCATGGCCAAGCGGCGCACCCGCACGCGCAGCAGCAGCCTGAAGAGCCGAAATTCCCGGCGCGTTAACAATTTTAACCCGTTTGGCCTCATCGCTAACACCTTCTTGATCATCGGCGCGGTCAAGCAGTTCATATACCAAGGCCGCCATCGCATAAATTCCAGCATCACCGGAACATACAAGAGCAACACGGTTGCCCTCACCCGCCAGTTCCAGCGCCTGACGGCAGCGCTCGGTTTCAGCACCAAGCGGGAAATCATAGCGCCGCTTGCCCTTAGCCGTCCGGCCCAGCAGATCAAGATAAAGGCTGTAACCGATAAGATGATCGGCCCGTTTTATAAGATGATTGGCCTCAGGTGTACGCCAGGCGCTTTGTCCCGGGCCGATGCCGACGATATAGAGTTCTCCCGCTATTTTGCCGATAGTGCTGGGCTCGACAGGCCCCGGCGCGCGAGCAATTGCACAAGTCGCTCGTTTCGATTTTTGTTTTTCAACAATTAGCCCCCCGTCACTGCCGACAGCAGCAAGGGCGGCACCTTCGCACACGCCATGACAACCGACTTCGGCAAATACCACATCGGAAGGATTTTCCAGGCGAGGTGTCTGAGCCTCGAGTTCGTGGCAGTCGAAAAACCGGGCCTCAACCCCCAAGACATCCGCCAGTGCTAGAATACACGCCTCGTCTGATTTAAGATCTATCGATGTCACAGCGACAATTGACTGCCGGGCAAGCTGGTTTTGATCGAGGGTGTTCAGACATAGGTTAATCAGTTCATCTGCCGAACAGCCGCGTTCACACCCCACCCCCAACACTAATTGTTTTGGGTGATAAACAAGTTCGTTTTCACCCGGTACGGTTACCTGGTCAGTGATTGTGAACCTCACATCACCTTGCGCGGCAAGTGGTATTGTTGAGGTTTTTATCCACGGCGCAGTTCCCGTTAACTCAGCCTTACCACCCGCCAATAAAGCCACTGAGACATTCTTGACATTTTGTCGATTAGCCAACACCCATCCCGGCGGCGGATCGTCCAGGGCAAGATTATAGGCAACTTCTCCAGCCGTGGTTATCGCTGCATGGCCGTGCAAAAACTCCGCCAGTGTTGTTGCCATCTGGTTGCCGCCATGATGACCACCGATAAGAGGAACCACGCTGGCGCCATCTTGCGACAGGGCGATAACCGGAGGCTCCTTGGTCTTGTCCGATAACAGATGCGCACAGGCGCGAATGAGAATGCCCGCAGCGCAAATACCAATGATCGGCTGCTGATTGCCGAACAGGTCACGGATATGTTCAAGCGCATTGTCAAAATCAAAGTCAGTGCTGCTCACCCGGCCTTTTTTCCCGTGGATTTGAGCGCCAGAAAATAATGGTGCGACCCGGCGAGCCAATTCAAGGCCGGTCTGGGTCAACACGATAAAAATCGGCGGTTTCAGTTCATCCAAGATTCACCCCCGCGATAGACCAGAATCATCGAAAAATAAGGGGCACCCTCAAGCTTTGCTTGTGCTAGTCGAACCACTTTCTGGTTAGGCAGGCTGGCGCGCTCCACATACCCCGCCCGTTCCAGCAAATCCAATTCCGCCAGCACCGAATAAACTTTATCAAAATGCCTGCCAATCTTGATTATGGCAGCGGCATCCGTTGCCATTAACTCGCGCTTGAGCTGATCGCGTTCCAACGGCGCCGGGATCACCGTCAAAACATCGTTGCGGGCAGCCAACGGCCGCCCAAAGGCTGCAGCACATGCCATCAGTGAGGACACACCGGGGACCACCTCAACCCGATAGGTCTTATTGAGGCGGGCATAAAGATACATGAACGAGCCAAAGAAAAACGGGTCACCTTCGCATAACACAACTACGTCGGCACCTTTATCGAGATGAGCCGCGATCGCAACCGCCGCCCGGTCATAAATTTCTTGCGCCGGAAACCGTTGCGGTTTCATCGGGATGACGATTGGGATTTCTTCGACCTTGGACCCGATATACTCTGCGACAATTTCGCGGGCAAAACTGGGTCCGCTGTCAGGGGCTGGATAAGCCACAACCCGGCTTGCGGTCAAAATCCGGTGCGCCTTGAGCGTTATTAATTCCGGATCGCCTGGCCCGACCCCTAGTCCATAAAGCGTGCCGGTCATGTCTTGCGAACACTCCATTGTGTGACGGTTCTAAACGGCTGCCAGCCGCGGAAACTACCGACCGGCTGAGCGCGTGAAATTCCGATTTGAACAAGATCACCACCGTAATTACGCGACAAGTTGCTGAGTTTTTCTTCCGCCTCCAGCGTCACCGCATTGGCAACCAGGCGGCCATGCACAGGCAAAGCTTTCCAGCAGACCTCAAACAAGTTTTCGGCAATAATGCCGCCGCCAATAAAAATCGCATCCGGCGAACTCAGGTTTTCCATCGAGACGGGAGCTAAGCCGGGAATTATTTTCAAAAAAGGCGTGCCCAGCGCCAGCGCATTATCGGCAATCATCTGCAGACGTTTTTCATTTCGCTCAAAGGCAACGGCCTGAGCGTTTTTGGCTGCGCGCATCCATTCAATCGACACCGAGCCACATCCCGCACCGACGTCCCATAATAAAGCCCCTGGAGACGGCCCAAGCTTTGACAGGGTAACCGCTCGGACTTCGCGCTTTGTCAACTGGCCGTCGTGAACGAACGCCTCATCCAGCAGGCCCGGTGTTTTAGGCTGAATGTCAGCGTTTACACCGGCCACACACTCAACAGCGATAGTATTAAAATCGGCAATATCTCCCGTGCACCAGTCTTGTGCAATTCCCTCAACCTGCCGTTCCTTGCCACCACCCATATGTTCAAAGATTATAAGTTTGCTGCCACCAAACCCTCTTGCGCGGAGAATTTCAGCAACAGTA
>JAJFHR010000371.1 GCA_021775515.1 Hyphomicrobiales bacterium
ATCGCCGCCGGCGCCGGCGCCTGGAATCAAGGCTTGTCGGTTCAACCTCACTACGTATCGGCAATTCAACCACTTGGGCCAGATTGGGATAGGCTGCGCTGGCATGAGGAAAAGCCATGGCGGCAACAAAATGGTCTTGGAACCGTGGTTCCAGTGCCGTTTCAATTTTTTCGATTCTCCTGACCAGATCTTCAATTTCGTCACGCGCATCGTTGTTCAGCAGGGCAATTCGCGCGCCGGTTCCAGCAGCATTGCCTGCGGAAACAACCTTGGACAGATCACAATCAGGGATCAAGCCGAGAACCATTGCATATTTTACGTCAATTTGGCTGCCGAAAGCGCCGGCAAGCGTAATCCGGTCAACCGTCTTTATCCCCATATGATCCATGAGCAATTGCGCGCCGGCATAAAGGGCTGCCTTGGCTAACTGAATAGCCCGAATATCGTTTTGCGTTATGACAACCTGTTGTTCACCGTCATGGAGCAAATAGGAAAACGTCCGGCCATCCGCCACTATTCTGGCAGATTTACCCGCTAGTGCCCCGTTAATGACACCGTCGCGGTTAATAACACCAGCCAAGAACATTTCCGCAATCACCTCAATGATGCCCGAGCCGCAAATGCCGGTAATTCCCGTATCGCTCGTTGCATTGGCAAATCCGGGCTCTGAATACCACAGATCACTGCCGATGACCTGAAAGTCTGGTTCCAGTGTTTCCTTATTAATCCGCACCCGTTCTATTGCCCCCGGGGCTGCACGTTGTCCGCAGGAAATCTGCGCGCCCTCAAAGGCCGGTCCGGTCGGCGAACTGGCCGCCAAAAGCCGGTGTTTGTTACCCAGGACAATTTCAGCATTTGTACCAACATCGATAATCAGACGCATGTCATCAGAAAGATGCGGATTCTCAGCCAAAATCACCGCTGCTGTATCTGCGCCCACATGACCGGCAATACACGGCAAAGTATGAAACCGTGCACCACCCTGCAGGTTAAGACCCATCTCCATCACCGGTCGTGTGATCGCTGAACCGGTTGCAAGAGCAAAGGGTGCGCCTCCTAGTTCGGTCGGATCGATGCCAAGCAACAGATGGTGCATCACCGGGTTGCCGACAAACACGATTTCCAGGATGTCGTTAAGATCAATCAGCGCTTCAGCGGCAACCTGGCCAGCAAGAACATTTACCGCCTCCCGCACCGCCTCTGTCATCTCTACATCACCACCGGGGTTCATCATGACATAAGACACACGGCTCATCAGATCTTCGCCAAATCTTATCTGCGGGTTCATGAGACCCGCCGATGCCATAAGTTTACCGGTAGACAATTCACACAGGTGCGCAGCGATAGTGGTTGATCCCAAATCAACAGCCACACCATAGGCCTTGTCATGGAAACCCGGCCAGATGGCCGTAATTTCCTTACTATTGTCAGGTGGTATGCGATGGTGAACCGCCACGGTAATTTTCCAGTCCCCCTGCCGCAACGCCTTTTGCAACCCGGACATTATACGCAAATCACAGGTTAGACTGGCAAGGCCCCATTGCTCCTCAAGCGCCTCATACACCCGTTCAAGATCCCCCGCTGGATTGGCCATATCCGGTTCTTTTACGGAAATGTAATAGAGCCTGGTAACTGGATTTAGTTCAATATCGCGGAGTTCTGGCCGCTTGCGAACGACCTGTTTATGCACCTGACTTTGCTCCGGCACATCGATAACAAGATTACCCTGGATGAGGGCCGAACAACCTAATCTGCACCCCTCTCTGAGACCACGCTTGTCATCGTAGCGGCGCTCATTTGCGCTGAATTGGGAGAGATTTTCTGCCCGGCTTGTAATTCCGTGTTTGGCAAAATCACCGACAGCGAGCTTGACCTGGCAACGCCCGCAAATGCCGCGTCCGCCGCAAACTGAATCAAGATCGACCCCCAGACTGCGAGCCGCTGACAAAATTGACGTACCCTCAGAAAACCGGCCGCGTTTGCCTGATGGCGTAAAAACAACCAGAGCATCGTCTTGTTCACCATTGCGGGCCACGTAAATACCTCATTCGCGAAGTTAATCAGCCAAATTACCTCATACAGCCCGGCGGCGGCGGCGATTTTCCCGGCCACGCGGGCGCGCACCTGCTTCCGGGTCTACCGGTTCACGGTACTTAACAATCCAACTTGCACAATCGCCATCAACACCGTTGAGAACGTTTGCTGCCATTGCGCCGTCAATTTCCTGGGCATGCAAGGGGTTCATAATCGCCGATGTTAAGCCCGATGCCGCCGCCATGGATAGAAAATGGGCATTTAAGACATGGCGGTTGGGTATGCCAAAACTGATATTTGACAACCCGCAGGTTGAATTAACCTTCAATTCCTCGCGCAATCTTTTCAACAGCGCAAACACCTGCCTGCCCGCGGTCGCCATCGCCCCGATAGGCATAACCAGCGGGTCAACAACAACATCATTGCGGCTGATGCCGTGATCTTGAGCCCGTTCAACAATCTTCCTTGCCACCTCAAAGCGCACATCGGGATCTTCAGATATGCCGGTTTCGTCGTTGGAAATGGCAACAACCGCACAATCATATTTTTTGATCAGCGGCAAAACCCGTTCCAGACTTTCATCTTCTCCCGTCACCGAGTTGACCAGCGGGCGGCCTTTGTAAACAGCCAGCCCTGCTTCAAGCGCCTCGATTATAGATGAATCAATTGATAAAGGAACATTCACAAGCCCCTGCACCAGCTCAATTGTTTCTGCCAGAATGCGCGGTTCGTCGGCCAGCGGAATTCCAGCATTAACATCAAGCATCGCCGCTCCTGCTGCAACTTGGGCAATCGCATCGGCCTCAACCGTTGAATAGTCTCCAGCTTTCATCTCGGCGGCAAGTTTTTTTCGTCCCGTCGGATTGATACGCTCTCCGATCACACAAAAAGGCTGGTCAAATCCAATAACCACTTCCTTTGTCGCGGAACTTAAGATGGTTCGTGTCATGTTTTATCATCTCCAAAACGCAAGGCGTCTTATGGTTTTACTTTAGCTGTCATGTTGTCCGTAGCAAAACTGGCTGCACAATGCTGACCGACCTCATGTAACATGAAAGCGACAATTAAGCACAAGACCAATGTCGGTGTTGAAAAACAAGACGCCGCAAAGTGGCATGTATGTGCAATTCGGGTACGGCATTGTTAGCGTAGAAATTTAATCAAGGTAAAATACACCGATGAAAACTCATGGTGAAAAAACCCTCAAACTTCAGCGCGGACGGCGCAGCCGTGGCGGCGGCGCAGCAGCGCGGCGCGAACTGCGGCAATCAGACAGCGGCGGGCAACTTTCCTACATCACGCGCAAAATTCCGGAATTTGAAATTCTCGATGAAGAAGGTTTAAGCCTGATCGAGGCAAACTGCGATAAGGTACTTGAGGAAATTGGCATTGACTTCAAGGAAGATGATGAAGCGCTCGTGATGTGGAAAAACGCCGGCGCGGATGTCCGTGGCGAGCGGGTTCATTTCCCCAAGGGCCTGTGCCGCAGCCTGATCTCCACTGCACCGAGCATTTTTACCCAACATGCCCGCAATACCGATAGATCTGTCAAAATCGGTGGTAAACATACGGTTTTTGCACCTGTTTACGGACCACCTTTTATTCGCAATCTTGATGAGGGCCGCCGTTACGCCACTATTGAGGATTTCAGAAATTTCGTAAAACTGGCTTATATGGCGCCCGCCTTGCATCACTCCGGCGGTACCTTGTGTGAGCCGGTGGATATTCCCGTCAACAAGCGCCATCTTGATATGGTTTATTCTCATATCAAATATTCCGATAAACCCTTCATGGGGTCGGTGACACATCCTGAGCGCGCACAGGATTCCGTTGCCATGGCCAAACTCCTCTTCGGCGAGGAGTTCGTCGATCAGAATTGCGTATTGATCAACCTGATCAATGCCAATTCGCCGATGGTGTTTGACGCCACCATGCTGGGCGCGCTCAAGGTCTATGCCCGAGCCGGACAGGCTACCATTATCTCGCCGTTCATTCTCTCCGGCGCCATGTCGCCGGTGACAACGGCTGGGACCCTAACCCAGATTCTCGCTGAAGCTATGGCGGGCATGGCATTTGCTCAATTGTGCCGCCCTGGTACCCCGGTGGTATTTGGCACTTTTGCAAGTTCAATTTCCATGCAATCAGGCGCACCGACTTTCGGCACGCCTGAGCCAGCGCTAGTGCTCTATGGTGCAGCGCAACTTGCCCGCCGCCTGAAGGTTCCCTTCAGATCAGGCGGGTCTTTGTGTGCTTCAAAGCTGCCCGATGCACAAGCAGCCTACGAGAGCGCTCAAACTCTCACACCAACCGTCATGGCTGGCGTGAATTTCTGTCTTCATGGTGCCGGATGGCTTGAAGGCGGGCTTGTATCGTCCTATGAAAAATTCATCATGGACATAGATCAGTTGGCCATGATGCAACGACTATCAGCTGGCATTGACCTAACGAGCAATGGTCAGGCTTTTGAGGCACTTGTAGAGGTCGGCCCAGGAAATCATTTCCTCGGCTGTGCCCATACCCAGGCAAACTTCGAGACGGCCTTTTATCGCTCAACCGTTGCCGATAACAACTCATTCGAGCAATGGGAAGCGGAAGGGTCAAAAACCACAGCCGCCCGGGCAAATGAGATTTACAAAAAGATACTCAACGAGTATCAAGCTCCAGCCCTCGATGTTTCGATTGACGAAGCTTTGCAGGATTTCATGGCCCGGAAAAAAAATTCAATGCCTGACGCCTTTACCTAAAACCTGATTTTTTGAGGCATCAATGAAATTCGACGAAATTCTGCGCCATGTCGAAGAAGCAGGCTTTGTCTTTCTTGGCGGAATTCATTGCAAGGGTGACGAACCGGTGGCAACTCCGGAAGCCAAAGGAGTTGAACAGACCCTGGTGCTAATCGGCAATGCCGGTCCCGCCATGTGGCAAAATTTCAACCAAACCGGCTGCCCGAATACCCGCAGCCTCGATAGTTGGACCCGTGACACGATCACGGCGTTGGCAGAATTCTTGGGCGCTGGCGCGCTTTTCCCTTTTGATGAGCCGCCCCCGCCATTTTTGCGCTGGGCGCAAATTTCCGGATCAAGCTTCACCTCACCTCTTGGCCTGTCAATACATCCAGTCTACGGTCTGTGGCATGGATATCGTGCAGCTCTGCTGTTTGACAATCTGGTAGAACTTCCCGCTGTTGCCACGGTAACTTCTCCCTGCGAGACCTGCAGTGACAAACCCTGCCTGAGCGCCTGTCCGGTGCAGGCTATGACGCCCAAAGGTTATGATGTGCCAGCCTGCATTGATCATATAAAAACCACGGATCAGCCGGATTGTTATGAGCTGGGCTGCCGGGCACGCCGCGCCTGCCCGATTGGCCAAGATTATCTCTATACCCCCGGACAGGCTAAGTTTCACATGTCGGCGTTCGTCAAAGCCAATGGATGACGTACCTGGCAGAAAGGACTGAAATGACTCAAGAAATTAGCAAAACCGGTTCATGTCTTTGTGGTGATGTCGCCTATGAAATAACCGGTCCTTTGCGTCAGGTAATTGCCTGCCATTGCATCCAGTGCCGCAAAATTACAGGAAATTTCATGGCAGCGACCGATGCTAACCATGAGGATTTCAAGCTGACCGCTGAAACCGGCCTAACGTGGTACCGATCGAGCGACTTTGCCTCCCGCGGCTTTTGTTTGACCTGCGGCTCTACTTTGTTTTGGCAAAAAGAAAACGCGGACAGAATCTCGATTGCGGCTGGAACTATTGACGGTGAGACCGGCCTAAAAACAATCAGGCATATCTATTGTGATTTTGCCGGAGATTATTACGACATCGAAAATAGGTCTACGGTAGTGGAATGACCTCGAAGGCCAACCATTATTATTCAACCCTACATTAAGACATCATCGCCGCAAAAATTGATCCAAGGCGATTTAAGCTGTTATTGAGCCGCGCGCTGATTGTGCCTGCGGTTAATCAGGTCCTGAGCCACTTCGACGGTTACCGCAGCATCGCGGCAATAAGCATCAGCGCCAACGGCGTCAGCAAATTCCTCGTTCAGCGGTGCTCCACCAACCAGCACGATATAGTCATCGCGCATGCCCTTTTCACTCAGCGTATCGATCACGACTTTCATGTACGGCATCGTTGTCGTCAACAGGGCCGACATCCCCAGAATGTCGGGTTTGTGCTCTTCCAGGGCCGCGATGTAATCTTCGACGGGGTTGTTTATACCAAGATCGACGACCTCAAAACCGGCACCTTCCATCATCATGCATACAAGGTTTTTGCCGATATCGTGAATATCGCCCTTCACCGTACCGATGACCATTTTTCCAACTTGCGGCGCGCCGGTTGCAGCCAGTAGAGGTTTCAATATCGCCATGCCGGCCTTCATTGCCTTGGCGGAAAGCAAAACTTCCGGGACGAACAAAATCCCGTCTCTGAAATCTATCCCGACGATCCGCATGCCTTCAACCAAAGCCTCGGTCAAAACCTTATACGGTGCCCAATCACGCTCTAGTAAGATGTTTACGCCTTCTTCGATTTCCTCGGTAAGGCCATCATAAAGATCATCATGCATCTGCAGCACGAGGTCTTCATCACTAAGTTCTCTCAGGTCAAGATCGTCTTGTTCTTCGGCCATATTGCGCTCCACACGTAGCAGGTCGGCACATGTTTCATTCTGACATGACGTTATCGAAAAAGAATTTACTCATTTGTTACAAACACGACATCCTCTGAACACTAGGCGACACTTTCAAATACGGTTTACCCGTTTACCTGGGGATTAATTCAGATCAAATTCGGATATCCGGCTTCAATTGCATCATTTTCGATCTCGTCAATTCGCCTGTAGATATCGGCTGGCGGAAAGTCGAAACCATCAATAAGCAGCCCTGCCCTGACCTCGGAAAACTCCTTGCTTTCTGCCGCTTTCAGGATGCCGCACCGCATTGCATCCAATTCTTGCGGTAAACGCTGACTTGACGTTACATAGGGCAACATTGGAGCTGAGGGAGACTGGCCAATCACTTCAAGCGAGGCTGCCAAATCAGGAAAAACGCGTGCCGCCAGCGACCAGCCGACACAGTCTATGG
>JAJFHR010000372.1 GCA_021775515.1 Hyphomicrobiales bacterium
CCTACAGTTTCTTGAAAGGCTGGCTGGCTTGCGCCGCGCTCGTTACAGCGAAGCTCCGGTCATTCTGTTCTGTCTCGACAGACGAGACCCGAGCAGAATGGGAGCCGCGGTATGGAATGGTGCATCAGAGTGTATTGTGAAACCGTTTGATGCAGAAACTCTTGACTTCAAGCTGCAACAATCCGGTGCAGTTTGAGGAAGTATATAACTTTTTTGAACCTCCAATAATCGTCGCAATGGTGATTGCAACCTGAGCCGACAATATTTGCCGGACAGGCATTTTAAGAGATCCGCTCCAGTTGGCCCGGGTTTTGCTGCGTTAAAGGGCATAATGAGTTCAGTATCGGCATCAGCACCTCAGAACGATGTTTCAAATCGCCCAAGAATTGAAGCAGCACTTAAGCGCGCCAGCCGGGCGACGGGGATAGATTTTAAGTATCTCGTGGATACAGCGGTGCGTGAAAGCAACCTGAAAACAGGCGCAAAATCAAAGGCTTCGAGCGCAACTGGGCTATTTCAGTTCATTGACGAAACTTGGCTGTCGACTTTGAAGGAATTTGGTCCAAAGTTCGGCCTCAAACAATATTCGGATATAATAGAGCGCACCTCTTCAGGGCGGCACAAAGTGACCGATGCTTCTCGTTACCGGGAAATTCTTGCCCTGCGCACTGATCCCGAAATATCAGCTGTGATGGCTGGGGCTTATGCTGGAAAGAGTGCCGCTTATCTCAAAGAAAGGCTGGGCCGTGAGCCCCGGCAGGGTGAAGTCTATATTGCTCATTTTCTCGGTATAAAAGGCGCCGGTGAACTCATCGCTGCGGCAACTCAAAGACCTGATGTGGCCGGATCCGCTATGTTCCCGACGGCGGCGGAGTCCAATCCTTCGATCTTTTACCAGAAAAATGGCAGAGCCCGCTCCGTGCGTGATGTGTATTATGGGTTGGTTGCGAAACATTCGACCAATGTTGCAAATTACAGAGCGGAAAGTCCGCGCCTTGTTCGTATTCCCGGCCAGCCTTTGAAATTAACCAATGGTTTGATTGAAAAAATGGATCATCCGGTTTCAACACAGACTGCCGGGATTGCGGCATCGGAGTATCAAAATTCCAGTGCCCGAGTCCAGGCCAACCGGGTTGCTCCGGCGCCGCAAATAATCGCCAATAATGGTAAGCCGACTCCGTGGCCGGTCAAGCCCGAGACAGGCATTGAGCGTACCGCCCAATTTCCCGTAGCAGGTCCAGGCAGTTTAGGATATCTGCGCGCCAGTCAAACCGAAGCTGATGGGGCTCAAAATAACGGCTCTCTGGTGCGCGCCAATCAGGTCCCGTTTGCGGCGTTTTCACGAGTTTCCGAGGTTCTCAAAGCCCACGTTGAACGCTCGGCGACGGATAGGGGTACTGTGAGGGCAGGCGAAAATTCAAATACCTCGAAAAGGGCGGCGCTGTTAAGACGGCAGGCATTTTCTAACCTGTATTCAAAACCTGTTGTGTTGGACGCCAAGCCTAGTGATGGTTCAAATGTTGAAGCAGCAACGCCGGATAAGATCGGCGCGATTAACACCTCTAAACCCGGCCGAATTTTTGCCAGGTCCGGGCTTTCCTTCTTTGGCCTGCGGGGCAAACAGTAAACTCCGGGAATATGGCGAATGACGCGATCCGACATTGATTTGAAGTATTTCAAAAAACGCCTGCTAGACAACAAGGTTGAGCTTGAAACACTACTTGATTTGTCACGTGACGCCAGTGCGCCGGTTGAACTTGACCAGACTTCTGTGGGCCGTTTGTCACGCATGGATGCAATGCAGGCTCAGGCAATGGCGCAGGAAACTCTGCGGCGGCGCAAAACGGAAATTCAAAAAATTGAGGCAGCTCTTCAGCGCATGGCGGAGGGGGAATATGGCTATTGTATTAAAACCGGCGAGGAAATCCCTCTGGAACGCTTAGAACTTGATCCTGCAGCTGCTACAATTGTACAGAAATCCTGATGATCGCCGGGATCAGGCGCTGGGCGCGAATTGTTCATAAAATGTCGTATTTGTTGCAGTATTTTCACAGGCTCAGAAACAATGATCAGGCTTCCTGGCGATTTATTCTGATGCCGTCTTGATCGTCCGGAAGTAGCGATTTTCACACGTTTGGACTTAATGACATGCTGGCAGCCTTCAGGAGCGTTTGGGCACTTCTTTTCGGTATTGCACTGTTGATGCTGGGCAATGGTCTTCAGGGTTCCCTGTTGGGTCTAAGAGCCAATCTTGAGGGGTTTGGAACCGGTGTGACCGGTTTTGTCATGTCCGCATATTATTTGGGAATTTTGTTCGGGGCGGCGGCAACACCTAAATTAGTATTGCGGGTAGGGCATATTCGCGTATTTGCAGCGCTAGCCTCTATTGCCTCAACATCTGTTTTGTTGCACGCTGTATTTTTGACGGTGCCGGTATGGTTTGGGATCAGACTAGTGACCGGGTTTTGTTTTTCCGGCCTTTATGTCGTATCGGAGAGCTGGCTTAATCAATCTTCCACAAATGAAACGCGCGGAAAACTTCTTTCAATATACATGATTATCAGTTTTTCCAGTTTAGGGTTTGGCCAATTGCTGCTTAATCTGGCTGATCCTGGTGGTTATCCGTTGTTTATTCTTATTTCTGTTCTCGTGTCGCTGGCGCTGGTGCCGATTTCCCTGACACGCACTTTTGCACCACAAATTGACACGCCTCAACCCATCGGCCTCGGCGAGCTGTATAGGCTTTCTCCGCTAGGGTTTGTCGGGTGCTTAGGCTCAGGTGTGGCGCAGGGAGCGTTTTTTAGTATGGGGGCAGTTTATGGTGGCTTGATGGGTTTTTCTATCGTGCAAATATCATTGCTGATGAGCCTGCCTCTTCTCGGACTGGTTATATTCCAGTTTCCGACCGGCGCATTGTCGGATAAATTTGATCGCCGGATAATACTTTGCATCGCTTCGTTCGCCAGTGCGTTTTTTGCAATTGCCAGTAAATTGACGGTTGATTATTCGTTTTTTGCCCTCTGTGTCAGCTTTGCAATATTTGGCGGGTTCTCATTGCCGGTATACTCGCTTTCCCTGGCTCACACCAATGACGCTCTAACTTCCGATCAAATGCTGGCGGCAAGCAGCAAACTTGTATTTGTGTTTGGCCTTGGATCTGTTTTGGGGCCGCTTTCGGTCGGCATGTTAATGGATATTTTGGGGCCGAGTGCTTTGTTTGTCTATCTTTCGGTTGTTTTTGCCTTCATCGGGTCTTTTTCGATATACCGCATGACCCAGCGGGTGACGGTGCCACTGGAAGATCGCTGCGAATTTGTGCTGGTTGCGCCACGCGCTTCGCCGGTAGCAACGTTGGCTGCCGTTGAATTTGCTGATGAAACTGCGGAGGCGTTAACACCGGAGGCAAAGGTGACTTAACAAAATCTTATGTTTCATGGTGAACGAATCGTTAATCCCTTTGCCGCTACCTTGTGTCTAACCAGAATCACTTTGTGGTTGAGCAAGGAGATAAAATGATTTTCAACTCACTATGGCGTAAACGCCCGCAACCCAAAAAAAATGCTGAACTTGCCTATCTTGTAGAACTGGCTTCGACGGCTGATGTTTCCACTCGAACAGATTTGGCCTATGAACTGGGATGTTTTGCTTCAGAGCAAGACAACGCCGCTATTGAAAAAGAATCTTTGCTGCCGGTATTTGAAGTCATAACCAGTGATCCGGAACCTGAGGTGCAGGTTGCCCTGGCCAAGGTAATTTGCCAGAGCAAATCCGTAATGCCGCGCAGTATAGTCTTCAAAATGGCGGATCAAGGGTGTGAGGAAGCTGCGAGTATCCTGCTGAAGCAATCACCGTTGATCAGCGAAAAACTCATGAAACACTTGATCCGGTCAGGCGAGATTTTTCATCAAACCTGCATTGCCGGCCGGGCAGGGTTGAGTGCGGATATCACCTCGATGCTGATAACGCATTGTGATGAGGAAGTGCTGGTCCATCTGCTTCATAATAAATCATCGATTATTGAAGAGGCAGCTTACCGCCGGTTGTTGATGCGGTTTCCCGATAGCATATTGGTGAGTGAACTTGTTGGCGAGCGGCCCCAGTTACCGCCGGTTGTCTCAGAAATGCTGGTGACACTGGCCACCAAACGAATGCGCGATGCTGCGATTAGCCGGGGATGGATGGAAGAAGATGCAGCCGATGATATGGCTGTTGACCTGAGGGAAAAATATACTCTCGAGATTGCTGAAAAACATAATGACGAAGACGCTTTGACGTTGGTGCATGCGCTTTATGAATCCGACCGGTTGACGCCGTCATTGATTTTGCGGGCAGCGTGTGCCGGCGATATGCGGTTTGTTGAGGATGGATTAACGCAAGTTTCAAGGCTGCCAATTGATCGCGTTGTGGAACTTCTTTACTCCGGGTCAATGGGTGTAGGTGCTCTTGCCGCGCGTGCGGGTTTTGATTCTGTCTCGACCCTGGCGTTAACCTATGCTTTTGAGGTGCGTCAGGAAATGGAGCTTCCAAGCCAATCGCAAAGCGACAC
>JAJFHR010000373.1 GCA_021775515.1 Hyphomicrobiales bacterium
CGGTTTCGTGCGGCTAAACCATTAACAACGGCCCACTGCTAAGAAAAATGTGCTCCTCTCATCCAGGAATTCCAGCCATTTGGGGAAACAAACTGCCTTTTGATCTGGATCAAGATGATCTCACCTGAATTTTGATAAGTCTGAAAACCAACGACCCAGCGTGGAGGAGCTGTTCATATGGTGCCAAGTGACGAGATTGAGGGGCCGGATCCCCTGGACCTGATCTTAATGGAACATGCTGAGCATGAGAAGTTGTGCGATTTGCTCGAGGAGATCGCCGATAGTCTGCCTAATGATGTAGACAAAGAAAAAGTGCTCCAGGCGGTCGATAAATTGAAATTAGAACTGCCCCTGCATCACCGGGTCGAAGAAGAAGCCCTATTTCCCATCCTGGAAAAATATTCCAATCCCAAAGACAATGTGGCCGATATTGTTGGCCGTCTGAGTGAAGAGCACGTGGTTGATGAAAGTTTTGCTGATGAACTCGTCGAAATCCTTGAGTTACTGAGCGCAGGACATCCTGTGGAAGATGCCAACACGTTTGGGTACATGTTACGTGGTTTTTTTGAAAACTACCGCCGTCACATAAATTGGGAGAACAATGTTGTTTTGCCGTTAGCTCGGCGCCGCTTACCTGCGAAAGGTCTGCAGGAACTCTATTCAACCATGAAAAACCTTAAACAACACCCTCACGCTCACAACCGCTCCAAGGAGGCTGCGCGTTCCATCGCGGTCAGCAAGTTAAACCGCAACGGCGAGTGTAAAGACTAAAATTCCGGCCAGCCAAAAGCTTAATCCAAAAGAGAATTGTATCTGGCGGCATAGATGTCAGGATTGATGTTAATGACCCACCCGCCCGCATGATCATATGCGGGCAGGTGGGTATTTTTACGTCGTCAGCGGCTAATGTGACATCAGCACCGGTACTGTCATATGCTGAAGTACGTGCCGGCTGACACCGCCGAAGATGAACTCGCGCAGGCGCGAATGACCGTAGGCACCCATAACGAGCAGGTCTGAACCGCTATCGGCAATGCGTGATAACAATTCATCTCCAACTTCCGAAAGATGGGTAACCGAGTGGTCTGCTTCGGCCGTGATACCATGCCGGGACAGGCAGGTGGCAATCTCGCTGCCGGGAACATCAACATGATGTCCATTTACCTGATTGGGATTGACCCACAATATCTTCACATGATCTGCCGCCTTGAGAAATGGCAGGGCTTCAAAAGTTGCGCGGGTGGATTCCCGGCTAGCATTCCAGGCGATGGTAATATTCCGGCCGATGTTTTTATGTGTTCCAGCGTAGGGAATAAACAGCACTGGCCGCCCGGCCTCAATTAGAAATTGTTCGGATATACGTGATGACCCTATATCATCATGTTCAGGATCGGGTTGTCCTGCGACGATAAGGTCAGCACAGCGGCCGTGCTCGATTACTGCTTCTGCAACCAGTGCCGAGCGTTCTTCCACGCAGCGCCATTCAGCCGCCATACCCTCGTCTTTCGTCGTCTTTTCGAAGATATCCTTCATGCCCTGGGCTTCAACTTGTAAAGCGTTGTGCCTGGCCTCAACAATTTCTGCGGTAAGGTCGATCGCCACCGTCGAGTAGATGTGGTAAATCGGCAATACATGCAGGCCGATGAGGTGAGAGTCGCTTTTTTTTGCCAAAGCAATTGCGGTTTCAAGCAAGCGCTTGGCGTTCTTTTTGTCGTATAGATAAACTAGGATTGTGCGATAAGACATGGGTCCAACCTCAATGGTCATTAAACGTTAAAAACAGCCTATGTTGAGCGAAACGGAGATGCCTTGATCTGGGTCAATCGTCGAGAGGTTGGTCTTGGCCGGCAACCTCGGTCAGCGCACTCATGTCTGGTACCAGGAATTCGCGATTGCCTGTAATTGAAATGATTTTGCGCGATTTTAACCGGGTAATCTGACGGCTGACAGTTTCGATGGTCAGGCCGAGATAATCTGCCATGTCAGTGCGGGTTATGGGCAGGGTAAACGTTGCAAATTTAACGGTTTCGGAATGACCACATCCTAATAACGAGCTTTTTTGTGCGAGCATCAGAAGGAAGCTTGCGACCTTTTCCTGAGCGGTTTTCCGGCCCAACAACAACATCCACTCGCGCGCGGCGTCAAGCTCGTTCAAGGTGTTCTGGAAAAGCCGGTTTTCGAGGTCGGGAAACTGTTTTAACAGGGCTTCAAAATCTTCGCGCAGAAAACTGCAAATCTCAACATCCGTTGCGGCTTCAGCGAAATAAGCGTTGCGGCTGTTATAGGCGCGGCCGAGAAAATCGGAAGCAAATTGCAGGCCGACGATCTGCTGACGGCCATCGGCAAGTGTCTTGGTGAGTTTAATGGCGCCGCTATTGATAATGCCAACAAAATCAGCCGGCTCCTCGTCGGACATAATCACCTGACCCGCAGGCACTTTTTTATGCCGGGCCAGACGATTAAGATAGCCGAGCTCCTCTTTTGACAAAGCTCCGCAGACAGCCCGATGCCGCACCGTACAGGTATCACATCGCTCTATCGTCGTGTTCGTATGAAAATTGGTACGCAGTCTGTCCATTGCCACATATGCCCATAGTTAGGATAGCCAGCCGTTTCTCTATCATTATCATATATTGGGTGCTGTCGGGCAACAAAAAAGAGGGATTGAGTTAAATTACTAACTCCATCCCTCATCTATTTGGGCAAATTCAAAAGAAAATTAAAATGTGGGTGCCCATAACACTTTAGGGCTACAGCTTCTATCCTGGGGCAAGCACCACAGACACCCACACTCGTCTCAAATCGGCTGCTAATGCTGCCTATCTGAGACCTCTATATTTCGACCGCTCAAGCTACGATTGTTCCTGTTAAAACGCCTCTTTATAGAACGTATAAATCAGTAGCTTTACGCTTAAATCTAACTTCCGACATGAAAGATAGCTGGATGTTAGGTTGAGAAAAGCATCAGAGCTTTGACATAGATCAAACGAATCACTTTTGGTGAGGGAATTCGAAAATATATTGAGTTGATTTTTTTTGCTGCCCGAACCTGTGTCGGGCAGCGGATTTGGCATCAACATTTAGTTGGCGTTGATGTTTTTCTTCAAGAATTTCTGGATAATCGAGGCATAATAGGGCGGTGTTTCTATCATGGGAAAATGGCCGGAATCAGTGATGAAACTAAAGGTTACATCAGGCAACCAGGCACCAAATGTTCGGCGCAGATTTTTTTCCTGAAAGCCGGGAAGATCCTGGCGGCCACCAATTACAAGAAACGGAATTTGCACCTTGGCGGCGGCTAACTCCTTGGAAAAATCCTCCTCCAGCCACATTTTGTAATAACCCTTCATGGCAGCGGAATTTGAAGTGGCGAGATGGCGATTGGTCATGGCGTTGATAAATGCTGGGTGCATACGACCGCCGGTCAGAGCCGCAAAAGCCTGCAGAGTGACTTGACGATTTTGGATAACGCTCCAGAGAAATTTTTGTGTGGGCTCATCTGCTGGATATCCGTCGGCGGCGACGGGTGTCGTGGCGATTATACTTTTTATCCGCTTTTTTCCCGACTTCCAATCCGCAAGGGCTGCCCGTTGGGCCACCATACCGTTCATTGAATGCCCGACGAGGTGAAAGCGTTTCCAACCCAGTTTATCGGCCAGGCGGAAAACATCGTCGGAAGCTTCCTGCGAAGTGTATTCGCCGGTTAGTTTTATCGATTTTCCATATCCGCGGACGTCGGCAAATACAAATGTATAGGTATCCGTATCGAGGTAGGGTTTTATCGGATCAAATGATGAGCTTTCACTCATCCAGCTATGCAAGACCAGAACTTTTTCAGCCCCTGAGCCAAAGACCGTATATCCCAGAATTGAGTTATCCTGGCGGGCAGTTGATGGTGTGGAATTTGCCAAAAACAGGGCAAAAAAGCCTAGAATTGCGGCAACGCTTGTGCGCTGCATCCAGTTTCTGATACTAATCATTATTGATCTTCTCCTAGAAGGTTAAATTGCGAGGTGGTTGGCGGTGCAATCGCTGACCACCTTTTTTAATGCTTCAGCGGCATGACCGCGCGCAGTTACAGAAAATTCCTTTACAGAAATACGCTGGTTGCCGATTTTTGCGTTCAGTTTACGTTGTGTGGTTTGTTCCTCCTTTCCGGTTTGAGGTGATTGAAATATATTGGAACAATCGTTCCGTTATGGATCAAATTTTTTTAGCGCAATCGTCCCAAAGCTTCGGCAATGATTGTTTCCAGGAGTTTTTTTTCCGGGCGGCTGCGGGTCAGGACGATGAGACCTTGTAGACTTGCCAATAACCCTTGGGCTGTATCGGCGGCATTAATCCCAGCGGCAAACTCGCCGCTTTTTTGGCCTGCTTTGATCATGCGCACAAAAAATGCCTCAATCTGCATTTGAGAATCAGCGGTAATTTTTCTTATCTCAGGATCATGCGCGGCGAGTTCAAGGGAGCTGTTGGTAATGAAACAGCCCTTTGCCGGGCATCCGGCCAAAGCCGGTTCGGCAAAACCCTCAAATAAGCGGCGAACGGCCTGCAAAGGTGAAAATTTTGTCTCAAGTTCCTTAAGAGCCTGAAAACACATTTTTTGGTCATACAGGGTCAAGGATTTGAGAAAAAGCTCGCGCTTGTCGCCGTAGGTGCCATAGAGGCTGGCACGATTCACGCCCATCGTGTCCACCAAATCCTGGACGGAGGTGGCCTCATAACCACGTCGCCAGAATTGTTGCATGGCCTTGTCAAGACCGTCGTTGATATCAAACTGCTTTTCTCGCGCCATCACATAACTCCTTGAGACAAGATGTAGATTAAATGGAACGATCGTTCAATAATAAATTTTCATAATCCTGTGAGTGCAGATTTAGAAAAAATTAATCCTGTCATTTTACCGTCCAGGTAGTTCAATCTATGATTGTGTATAAACTGATATTGTATACAAAGGCGATTTATGGAAATCGCCCAAATCGAAAACCTAATGGGGAATATCATCGTGTTGAAATCGTACATGCCGGCACTCAAGATCACTCACCGGTTGGCCGCCGGATTTGCACTCATCGTTGTGCTTGTAGCCTCGGCTGTAGCATTTACGCTTTATGAACTGAATGAAATCGGTGAACTGGCGCATGATATTGAGGATGTTCGCGCACCTTCGGCTGATGCAAGCGCGGGACTGACAAATGATATCAACGCTTCGCTGGCGGCCCTGCGAGGCTGGATGTTAACCGGGAATGAACAATTCAAGAAAGACCGCGCTGTCGAGTGGAAAGAAATTGGTGAATCCAGTGAGCGTATGGACGAGCTTACAAAGGAATGGACCAACCCAAAAAGTATTGAAGAATGGGCGCGGTTTAAAACAGTTCTTAAAGAATTTAAAGCAGCACAGGCCAAAGTAGAAGCCATAGCTAATTCGCCAGACGAGCAACCTGCAGCCAAAATTCTGATTGAAGAGGCTGAGCCAGCCGTTGGTGACATGGTCAAAAAGATTACCGACATGATTGATCTTGAACTGGCCAAAAACTCGCAGACCTCAGGAGACAGAGTTAAGTTTTTGGGCATGATGGCCGATGTGCGCGGCACACTTGGTTTAGGACTGGCCAATATCCGCGCCTATATCCTTACGGGCGATGCAAAATATGCCAAGACCTTCGAAAAACTCTGGGCCAAAAATGGACGGCGGTTTTCCGATCTTAAAAGCGCATCGAACCTGATGTCAGCGGCACAAAAGACGGCTTTCGAGGAATTTGCCGAAAAACGAAAGGTTTTTGCATCCTTACCGGGGAAAATGTTCGCTATCCGCGGCTCCGCGCAATGGAATATGGCCAACTATTTGCTGTTAACTGAAGCTGCGCCACGGGCGGGAAAACTTCTCACCACACTCCTGGGCCCCAAACAGGAAGATGGCACACGCTCAGGCGGCCTAAAACACCATCAGGCAAAATTACTGAACGAGGATGCGGAGCTGGTTGTAAAGGATGTAAATCTGCTAACTGTAATTCTGTGGGCACTTCTAGCTGTGAGCATGGTGGCCGGTAGCGCCATAGCATTTTTTACCGCGCGTTCGATCGCAGTTCCAGTTGTCGGCATGACTGCAGCTATGAGAAGACTTGCTGACGGTGATCTGGATACCGAAATCCCGGCGCAAAACCGCAAAGATGAAATTGGAGAAATGGCCGGTGCTGTTCTGGTGTTCAAGGAGAATGCTATTCGCAATAAGGGTTTAGAAGCCGATCAGGAAAATCAGAAAAAGCTGGCAGAACAAGAACAGCGCGAGATGATGCACAAGCTGGCTGACGACTTTGATTCCAGTGTAGGCGGCATTATCGAATCGGTTTCGGCCGCGGCGACAGAATTGAACGTCACGGCGCAATCGATGGCGGGAATTTCGGAGGAGACGAGCACCCAGGCGGGTGCTGTGGCAGCGGCTTCCGAGCAGGCTTCGGCCAATGTTCAAACGGTTGCCTCAGCTACTGAGGAAATGACCCACTCGATCCAGGAAATCAATACTCAAG
>JAJFHR010000374.1 GCA_021775515.1 Hyphomicrobiales bacterium
GGCATCATCCGTGCGCAGGTCTGCAGAAGTGTTCGGAAACAGGGCTATTACTGGAATGCCCAACTCCGCGGCTTGCTGAGCTGCTTGAGCGGCAAGGTCCACAGACACACGGTCTACTCCGGGAAGGGAGCTTACCGGTTCGCGCTGATTTTTACCGGCAATTACAAATATCGGCCAGATCAGATCGTCAACCGTGAGCTGATTTTCAGATACCAGGCGACGGCACCAATCCGCTTGTCGATTGCGCCGTAGTCTAGTGGCCGGGTATTTGGGCGTTTCAATTGTTGATGTCATGATTTACCCTCATAACTGGTCCGGAATTCGGCAGCGATTTTTATGCGGCAAATTCCGCAAATTCAAGCCTTGGCAATATTGCAACCGGTCCTAGGATGGCGCTGAACATTTTGCAAGCTCTATTCAACACCAAAATACATTTGATCTAGCCGGTCTGCAAGCCGGTTGCCGGTATTATGAATTTGTCTAGGTCTGACGTTGTCAGCTTGACGCTCGAGGATATCAGCTTTATCACCAAAACCAGGAACCGTTAGCGGGGAACTTGCCGATGTTTGAACTAAACGAAGAACAGCGTGCCTTTCAGGATGTTGCCCGGTCGTTTTCACGTGATCATTTGAGCCCTTTTGCGGCCCAATGGGATGCAGAGGGTTTTTTTCCGGTTGAAACCATGCGCAAGGCCGCGGAACTGGGCTTTGGCGGGCTTTATGTGCGCGAAGATGTTGGCGGGTCTAATCTGACGCGGTTGGATGCGTCGTTGATTTTTGAAGCTTTATCCTCGGGATGCACGTCAACGGCGGCTTTCATGTCAATTCATAATATGTCGTCGTGGATGATCGATAGGTTTGGATCGGCTGAATTGCGGCAACGTTTTCTGCCGCAAATGTGCCCGATGGAAAAAATCGCCAGCTACTGTTTGACCGAGCCGGGGGCGGGATCGGATGCCGCAGCCCTGCGCACAAAGGCTGAAAAAGACGGGGACTATTACATTCTCAACGGCTCAAAAGCCTTTATTTCCGGTGCCGGGGTTTCAGATATTTACGTTACCATGGTGCGGACCGGCGAAGAGGGGGCGGGTGGTGTTTCCTGCCTGGTGATTGAAAAGGACACGCCGGGTTTAAGCTTTGGCAAGTCTGAAGAAAAACTGGGATGGAAAAGCCAACCTACCGGCGCCGTCATCTTTGAAAATGCCCGGGTTCCGGCCGAAAATCTTGTCGGTTCAGAGGGCATGGGCTTCAAGATCGCCATGGCCGGATTGGATGGCGGCCGCATTAACATAGCCTCATGTTCGCTGGGGACCGCACAGTCTGCTCTTGATCATGCGCTAAATTATATGGATGAGCGCAAACAGTTTGGCCGCAAGCTTCAGGCGTTTCAGGCCCTACAGTTTAAAATTGCCGATATGGCGACGGAACTGGAAGCTGCCCGGCTGATGGTTCGTCAGGCCGCGGTAAAAGTTGAGGCAAAAACCGCTGATGCAACCCGGTGGTCGGCGATGGCCAAGCGTTTTGCAACAGACGTTGGCTTTGATGTTGTCAATCAGGCGTTACAGCTTCATGGGGGGTATGGGTATTTGCGTGACTATCCGCTTGAGCGGAATTTGCGCGATGTGCGGGTTCATCAAATTCTTGAAGGTACAAACGAAATCATGCGGGTTATAATTGCGCGTGATCTTTTTGCATGAGCGATAGGGAATATGTCGCAGGCGAATGAAATTTTGTTTCAGACTGTGGGCCATGTGGGCAAGGTTTTATTGAACCGCCCGCAATCCTTAAACGCGTTGACCTTATTGATGATCCGTGAATTACACCCCCGGCTCCAAGTCTGGGCGCGTGATGATTCAATTTCACACATCATCGTGGAAGCAGCCGGTGTTCGCGCATTTTGTGCGGGCGGAGACATACGTGCACTCTATCTCTGGGGCAAGACGAACAATCCGATCACTGTGCGATTTTATCTGGAAGAATATCAACTCAACACCGCAATCAAAAAATACCCCAAGCCCTACATTGTTATCATGAATGGCATAACCATGGGCGGAGGTGTCGGCCTATCGGTTCACGGATCACACCGTATTGTCACAGAAAAGCTTGCTTTTGCTATGCCGGAAACTGGCATCGGTCTGTTTCCCGATGTGGGCGGGACTTATTTTCTCCCCAGATGTCCCGGGGAAATTGGTCTCTATCTGGCTTTGACGGGCGGGCGTATCGGGGCGGCTGATGCAATTTATGCCGGGATAGCCGATTTTTATGTTCCGGCTGCCGAAATCCCAGCATTGACAGAGGGTTTGGTGCACACCAAGGATGTTGATGGGGTTATTAATTCCTACACCCGGGATGCAGGAAATTCAGAGCTGGCCAATACCCAGGAATGGATTGACGGGAGTTTCTGTCATGGCAGTGTTGAAGAAATTTTGGCAAACCTTGCAGAAGAAAGAATGGACCAGCAACATACTGACTGGGCAAGAAAAACAGCTCAGGTGATTAAAACCAAATCACCCTTGAGCCAGAAAATTGCCTTCAAACAAATGCGGATGGGCAAGGACCTGGAGTTTGAAGAATGTATTAAGCTGGAGTTTCGGCTGGCAACGCGATTTATGAGCGGCCACGATTTTTATGAAGGAACCCGGGCGGTGGTAATTGACAAGGACCTGTTGCCAAAGTGGCAGCATGCCCGGCTTGAGGATGTGTCCGACGAGGTTGTTGACGGTTATTTTGAAAGCCTCGGTCCCGGTGAACTCGATCTTTCTTCGGTTTTATAAGGCAGCGCCGAAAATAAACAGTTTCGGCGTGCAAACTAAAAAGGAAAATAAAAATGACTATGATCGGATTTATCGGTCTTGGAAATATGGGCGGGCCGATGGCGGCCAATTTGGTGAAAGCGGGACACGAGGTCAGTGGTTTTGATTTGTCTGGAGAAGCATTAGCGGCTGCCCGCGGTGCCGGCATAAAGGCCACGGAGGATTTATCAGAGGCGATCGACCAGGCCGATGTCGTCATAACGATGTTACCGGCGGGTCAGCATGTGCGTTCGGTTTATGGCGATGAGCACGGCCTGATAAACGGCATTGGCAAAAATACGTTGCTTATCGATTGTTCGACAATCGATGTGGAAACGTCGCGCGCGGTGGCAGAACAGGCGCAACAGGCAGGCTTTATGATGGTTGATGCACCTGTTTCCGGCGGTGTTGGCGGCGCCGAGGTGGCGACTTTGACGTTTATGGTCGGCGGCAGTGACGAGGCGTTTTCAGCGGCACAACCCTACTTGCAACTTATGGGTAAAAATATCATCCATGCAGGTGGTCCCGGAAACGGGCAGGCGGCAAAAATATGCAACAATATGATCCTCGGTATTTCAATGATCGCGGTAAGTGAAGCTTTTGTGCTGGCTGAAAATCTCGGACTGGACAAACAGAAGCTTTTTGATATTTCCTCGACAGCTTCAGGCCAATGTTGGGCTTTGACGAGTTATTGTCCGGTTCCCGGTCCCTTACCGTCATCACCGGCTAACCGGGATTACCAGGCCGGGTTTACCGCGGCGATGATGTTAAAGGATTTGAAATTGGCCCAAGAAGCAGCCAATTCCAGTGGGGCAACAACGCAACTGGGTGCTGAAGCCATGAAACTCTACACGCAGTTTGCGGACGAGGGGAAATCTGATCTGGATTTTTCAGCGATCGTTCAGCTTGTGCGCGACAGTTAGGCTCAGAACCATTAATCCATTAGGATGCACGGGGCGGCTTGCTTACAAGCTTGGCTCGGTATGACAAAATATTGGGAGAGATTTCATGAAAATCATCGTCGTTGGTGCCGCGGGAGATGTCGGCAAAGCAGTTTGCGATGAACTGGGGTTGCGGCATGACCTTATAAGGGTGGGACGCTCAAGCGGAGAGTTTCAGATTGATATGTCCGAACGCGCTTCAATTGAAGACATGTATTCCAAAGTTGGCGCCTTTGACGCGGTTGTATCGGCCGCGGGCGATGTGCATTTTGGCTCGTTGGAGGATCATACCGAAGAGACTTTCATGCTCGGCCTACGGCAAAAGGTCATGGGGCAGATCAACCTTGTTCTCGCCGGCATGAACACGATCAATGAAGGCGGATCGTTTACCTTGACCAGTGGTGTGCTTGATCGTGACCCGATCAAAATGGGAACCGGCGCTGCGACAGCGAATGGTGCCCTTGGCGGTTTCGTCGTCGGAGCAGCTATTGAAATGCCGCGTTGCCTGAGAGTTAACGTGGTAAGCCCGGGCCTATTGGAGGCGTCAGCCCCTCGCTATGGAGACTGGTTTCCAGGTCATAATCCGGTTTCATCTAAGCGAGTTGGTCTGGCGTACGCGAAAAGCGTCGAGGGTGGCATCACAGGCCAAGTTATCGTGGTCGAATGATCTGTAGAAGACTCGATTTGATCTGACACCGCTGCCTTTCCAGCGAACTCGATTAGCAGCGGCGCATCTCTTGAAAGAGACAGTGGTTATCCGTTTTGATGGTGGTGCGAACCAACCACAAAATGAGGAAACCACAATGTTGAATACTAACGACAAAATTATCAAACACAAAACCGGACTACTGAACCTAGCAGAAGACCTTGGCTTTTTTCCTGAACCATCTGTGTTCGACATCAATAAGCTCTACCCCATCCTCATAGATTTCTAAGTCGCGTGAAATCTCTATCAAACCCTCTCTGCGGTAGAATTTTCTTGCTTGTTCGTTTTTCTCATAGGCCCAGACGGTAATCCAACTACGGTCTTTTTTGGCTAGGTCCAGCAGCGCTTTGCCAACGCCTTTACTCCTTGCATGTTCAGCTACATACAAGCCGGTGATATTGTCATCACTCCGAACGCAAAACCCAACAACCTGATCATCCATCTCTGCAACCCAAGCGGAATTCGAGGCAAGAAGGTCTTCCCAATAATTTGCCATTGGTTCCAGTTCGTCCATAGATGTCATCCATGGAGTCTCGGCTCCCCAATTGCGAATGATGGTGGCGCACGCAATCGCGTCAGCGCCAGTGGATGCTCGACATTTGAAGGGCATGGGAACTATGTTTACAACCATATTTGTTTACAACCATATTTCGATTTCAGGTGGCCGATGACCAATTCTATCAAATGCTCAGCCGTCTATCCAACTCTCGCAGTGTCCGATGTAAAAGACACGTGCTCGTGGTATGTGGAGAAACTTGATTTCAGTCTGAGGTTTTTATGGAGTGAACCACCTACTCACGGAGCTATTGTTTTGGGAGAAGCATGCATTCATTTTTGGCAAGGGACGCCACAATTGGGCGAAAACTGGCTCTATTTCGACATCAATAATGTAGACGAGATGTATGCAAAGGCAGAATCAAACAGTGTTGAAATATCAAAGCCGCCGCAGGACTATCCGTGGGGAATGCGAGAATTCAATGCTGTCGACCTCAACGGCTATAAAATCAGGTTTGGTCAACATCTGGGCCAAAGTTAAACCTCAGATTATCGGCTTTCACCTACGGTAACTTTGTCCGCATTTCGGTCATTGGCAACTTCATGGTTTTAAAACTCCTGTAAGGCGTGATTCAAGTAGGCAGGAGGACTTGGCCTTTGTCTGATTGCTATTGGCTCACTAAGACCCAACCTGCGCGCATCAAACCTTACTATCCGCGGCCCGATGGCAGACCATCTGTCGATGACCGGGGTGTTGATACATTCTTCTCAGCAATCTGCCTCGCGGTAATCGCTTTTTCTGGACCAATCAGTGAACTCTGAGCCTAAACCATGCCTGATTTTTTGAACCTCATTGATGTTAAAGTTTAATTAAGTCTGTCGCTTAATCAGTTTTTAGTCTGGGTATCGTATGTTTGTCTCAGCACGTGGAAAGAAATACCACAGGAAAACTGAAGATAGGCAGGCGTAAAATGAGTATAGTTGCCACGCAAGCGGTTTCTGAGACCAATCAAATGACCAGAGAAGAGTTGCGCCCTCGCTACCTTGAGGCGTTAACACTGGTTGAGCGCCTTCATCGCAGGCTTCTCGATGTCATAAAGGATGAATTCGAACGGCTCGGGCGTTCCGAAGTGAACAGTGTCCAGGCCCTGCTG
>JAJFHR010000375.1 GCA_021775515.1 Hyphomicrobiales bacterium
CCAAGACGTGGTCTATGCGATCCTTGAGGCTGACGGCGCTGTTTATTTCTTCCAACTCATCGCTCAAATCGCGGACCATGCCCTGGATGTCAAATTCACCCAAAACCGAGGGCGTCTCGCGCACGACCACCGCATCATTGCCAAATGCCTCAAGCACAAGACCAAATTCGGCCATCTCCTCGGCGCGGCTGGATAAGGAGGAAACCGCTGCGGGATCAAGATTGACGACTTCGGGAATGAGTAAGGGCTGACGCTCAATTCCGCGGGCGGCAAGGTTTTTCTTCATACGTTCATAAACCAGCCGTTCATGAGCGGCATGCTGATCAACGATGACCATCCCGTCCACTGTCTGCGCGACAATGTAGTTTTCATGCACTTGAGCCCGCGCAGCCCCCAGGGGATAAGTTTCAGCCTCTGTATTTTCATTATCCGCGAGCGGTTCTGCCCTGGCACTCATGGCCGCTGTATCCTGCAAGGGCGCGTGATATGCCTCCTGGGCCTCACTAAAGCCGCTAAAACCAGTTTGAGGGTGGGAGCGCTGATAAGCGGAGGGTTGCGATTTATAGGCAGCTCGTGGAATGTCTGAAAATTCCGGTGTTCTGAAGGCCGATACCGTTGCATCCGCCACCGTTGTTGACGCGCGGTGGCCTGCAGCTTCCAGCGCCCGGCGCAATCCGCCGACAATCAACCCGCGCACCAGACCGGCGTCACGAAACCTGACCTCGGCTTTGGCGGGGTGAACATTGACGTCCACCTTGGTGGGATCAAGAGATAAAAACAAGACACACAGAGGGTGGCGATTTTTCGACAGAAAATCCATGTAAGCGCCACGCACCGCCCCGGTGAGTTGTTTATCTTTTACCGGCCGGCCGTTTACAAACAGAAACTGTTGTGTTGAATTTGCCCGGTTCAAGGTCGGCAGGCCGGCAAACCCTGACAACTCGACGCCTTCGCGCTCAAGGTTGACGGCAACGGCATTTTGGGCAAAGTCCTGGCCCATGATATCGCATAGTCGGGCCAATTGCCCGTCGCTGGTTTGCGATTGCGGTGAGAGGTTGAAAATCTCACGCTCACCCGCCACCAGCCTGAAGCGAACGTCAGGACTGGCCATCGCCAGCCGCTTGACGGTGTCAATGATGGCGTTGTTTTCGGACCTTTCCGATTTCATGAACTTTAAACGCGCAGGTGTTTTGTAAAATAGGTCGCACACCTCAATTCGTGTGCCAAAATCCAGCCCAGCCGGTTTGACCGGGCTGACCTTGCCGCCTTCAACAGAAATGAGGTATCCGGTATCGCTGTTGACCTGCCGGGTTGAAATCGACAAGCGCGCGACCGAGCCAATTGAGGGCAGAGCTTCACCGCGAAACCCCAAGGTCGCGATTTCAAGCAGGTTGTCGCTGTTAAGTTTGGAGGTGGCGTGCCGTTCAATGGCCAGGGCCAGATCATCTGCCGACATGCCGTGGCCATCATCGACAATGCGAATGAGTTTGAGCCCGCCGCCGGTGGCAATTATTTCAATCGACCGGGCACCGGCATCCAACGAATTTTCGACCAGTTCCTTGACCACGCTAGCCGGGCGTTCAACCACTTCGCCAGCCGCAATGCGGTTGATGGTTCCTTCCGATAATCGGCGTATCTTGGTCAATGAATTACCTATTTTTGTGAATTAAACCCCGATGACCTACATCGATGCCAGGTATTCCCGTGTTAAAATCTTACCCTGCTCAACGGCGGGCTGATCAAAGGGATCAATTTCCATCAATCTGCCGGCAATAATCGTCTCCAGCATGAAATGCATCAGCAAGGCCCCCATCGAGCGTTCATCGAGAGTGCCGATTTGAATGGTTCGTACCGGTCTTTTGCACGCCGTCAACGTGGCGACGGTCGCTCGTTGTTCACAATCCACCAAATCGCCGACGCTTTTGCCAGCGAGATATCCGATTTGAGAATCGGTTTTATATTTATCCAACACGCGCGGCCCGGCACCAGCGGTATCGGTCATCAACACGGTGATCAGCTTGTCATTGGGTCCATCGAGAAAAAGCTGAAGCTGGCTGTGTTGATCAGATGGCCCGATGGCGGCGACAGGCAAAGAGCCCTGGCCCTGTTTGCCAAGGCTTTCAGCCCATAATTGGACATACCAGCGCGAAAACGCCTGCAAGCGATCACAATAAGGCATGAGCACTGTTGAGGTATGCCCGTTTGCCCTAGCGAGACCGACATTCAATACCGCGCCGAGAGCTGGCGCATAATCTTGTGCGCTTACACCGTTCAGCAATGGCGTTAAAACTTCCATCGCCCCGCGTCTTAGCGCCCGGGGATCAAGCCCCATTAAAACTGCTGGAACCATACCGACGTTGGTCAGCACGGAAAAACGCCCGCCGACGCCGGGATCATGATCAAGCACATCAATTTCCCATTGGCCGCATAAGCGCCGCAACACATTGGCCGCGGGATCAGCGGCCGGTTCCGTGATCGCCAAAAAATGCTGCTTAAGGTTCCAATCAAGACCGGCGTCTTCCACAGCCGTGACACAGGCCAGCATCTGCATGAGTGTTTCCGCCGTGCTGCCTGATTTTGAAACCACCAGAAACCGGGTAGTCTTAAGATCCAACGCACGAAGTGCTTGCGTCAGGCTTTCGGCATCCAGATTGTCAAAAAAATGAAAGCGCGGATTGCCCGGCTCTCCCAATATCACGGTTCCCGGCGTACGCCAGCCGGTCAACTGGGCCAGGGCCTGGGCACCGAGAGAGGAGCCGCCAGCGCCGAGCAGACAAATGTCAGTTGCGCCGCTGGCAAAGCGCGCCACAATCGTCGATGATGCCGTTATGTCATCATCGCGTGCCGGCCAGCGCAGCAACGGCAAGCTGTTATCGCCGTGGGCGTGGACGAGATAGCGTAAAGCTGCATCAGCTTTGGTGATTAGTTCATTGAAAGTGGACGCATCAAGGCCGCTGGCACCAATCGACGTCTCCAGGCCATCATCTATGCGTTGACTATAAGACATCCAATATCCTCTTGCATCATTGAGGCCAACCTAACAGAAGGCTGCTCAAAGCTTAAATAAATAGCTGCAGTTTTCCGCAGGAAAAAATGCCGCGCGGATAACCACAACAAAGGTTGACGACACCAGCCTTTCAGCACTTTTTGAGGGGAAGGAGGGTGTTTGATCTGGCAAGGCGAATTTTCGACGGGGGCTGAGAGGGGAGATTTTTTCTATATATGAAAAGGTCCGCCCGACCCACAAACTAGCAGTAAAAATTGGCATGAAATACCCTTGAAGGCAGTCGGAATTTTTTTCAGTCAACTTTTGTTGACCCTGAGCCGTCGAACACGATCGACGCGCCAAAAACCGAACAGAGCGGAGGGTAAACATCCACGTTGTATTGGAATCGGAAACTTAATGCTGAAGCCGGACATCTTTACCGTATTTGATATCAGCAGCCGTACAGAGCGCTCGAGTACCCCGGTTAAAGTCCACTTTTCCAATGTTCTTGCTCACGTGCCATCCTGATTTTGTTTTCAATGTTGGCAAATGCGGACTAGATGGATGGATATTGCTGCTATCTTTTGCGACAAAGCGCCGTGTTCGGGCTTTCATGCCCGCCAGTTTCTCTACAGCTTCAGGAGCAATGTCGAAAAGCAAATCAATAAGCTTACCGTAAAGTTCACCAAGCGAATTGGCTCCAATCCTAGTATCGAGAAATAGAATATTATGTTTGTAGTGTGGTTTTGGAATCTTCTTTTTTGCCTGTTCCTCTTGAAGAACAAAATTGCTGCCCCCTTGGCGAAAAGCACCGGCAACTCTTTCGATCACATCAGCAAAAGGTTCGTCGGGGAATTGTTTCAAGACAACAAGATTAGGAAGTGTCGTTTCGTAAACAGCAACGTGGACGGTTGAATGAGATTTGATCGTTTTCATTGGAATGCCCTTTCTTTGCGCATGGTGCATTTTTGCTCCCGCTTGTGCGCGTGATAGCAAGTGATAACCGTGTCACCCACCATGATGATTTTTGAACCGGCGAGACGCTCTATTTGCCTAATTTCACGCTTCCGGTTCGCAATTTCACGTGCAGCATCGGCTCTGGTCAACATGTAAGCGTCCGGAGCGACGTGCGTCGCGATTTGAAAGATGATGGCGATATCAGCATCGCGAAATCCGCGCTGTTGCTTGCGGCGCTGCGCATGAGCTGTCATAGAAATCTCAGTCATTGCTTTCCTCCGCTTTTCCAGGGCCTAAGGAATCGAGATCGATCTCAGGCAAAGAGTCCAACCAATCCTGGCGCTCCTTGCGCGCCTCATCTGGAATCTTGAGAGCGATCCATACAACGCGCTCTGCCTCCCGTTCTCTTCCCATTAGTTCAGCAGGGATCTCCGAAATCCGAACATGGCCACGCTCAATTGCGAACTCTGCCCAGGTATCACCACCTGTAATGGCTTCAAACACCGCAGGTGCTATCCGGAAGTCAGGCATGCAATCATCCGCCTTCCAGTAGCCTTGCCCGTGTGGATCGATTTCTAGGGCAGAAGCGTCAATGCCCTTGCAAAGCCAACGCAAATAGTCCGCGAAGGGGTTATTCTGACCGGGATCGAAGCCGAAGTTAAAAGCCTCATCGCTGATTTTTTCGCCGAAGATGTCGTGATCGGCGATAGACTTATCTTCATCTTCGAGAGCGTCGCCGGCGATGTAACCAGCGTTGGCATATGCCAGATGAGGTGCATCGCTCGAAACTGAAGCAAGCGCTTCTGCCGCGGCACTGAGTTCCTCCGCCTTACGCTTGCGCCATGCAAGACTGCCTTCAGCTAGAATTGTGATGAAAAGTGGCGCCATATCAATAAGCGTCTTCGGTGAGACGCCATAGCGATGCCGGATCATCGCGTAGGCAACGGCAGTCTCGGAATCAATATAAGTAGTTATCTTGCGGTATCCTAGTTTCTTGAGATCTCGTTCTACTTCTTCGCGCTCACCTGCTGGTTTTGCCAAATCCGAGACGTGGACCCCCAATGCATTGGCGAGCCTCTTTCTGGTCGCTTGATTCGATTTGGTGGTCTTCCCTGACTCAATTCGGCTGATTGTTTTCTGACTGACTCCCGAAATTTTCTTCAATTCAGCTTGCGAGAGGTTTTTGCTTTCGCGATAACTGCGAAGCGTTTCACCGTTTATGATCATTTTAGGCTCCATGTGTCAGGTTCAATCAATGACCATAATATATGAGGACATAATCTGCATGTCGACTCCCAATACCTAGACAAAGTCAATGATTATCATCGTCAAATTAGTTGGGCTCTTCAACTATGACCCCATAAATGTCTACTCCAGCAGTCAGACATGATTTCTACCCTCCCAGCTGACCGATGATGTCATTTCCGACGACAAACGCATTTCACTTCGCATCTAGCAATCCTGGGAACCACTGAAAAAATCCGGACACACAACTGCTTCATTTTTCCGTCCCATTTGTCCGCATTGCCGCCGACCCATTGTCCACACTGGATGCCAGCTCATGGCACCCTTGAGAAGTGCACCTCAAGATTTCTAATGTCTCCCTCGCCGCTGGTGGCAAATAACCTTGGCACCGCAAGGCCTGGCTGATGCCCGGTCGGGTCTGTTGGCCAACTCAGAGGAGGCGCAACGGCCGGGCTGTGGAAATTTTATTTGTAACGGCGCGGCTTTAGGGTTGCCAGTTTTTTGGGGCCATTTCAAAACCGTCGAATTCGAAACCGGGGGCGACTGTGCATCCGGCAAGTGTCCATTCTCCCAGGCTTGTGGCTGACTGCCACATTTGGGCAGGAACGATGAGCTGCGGCAGCTGGCCGTTGACGAAGTCATTGCCCAGTATTTTTACGACCCGATCGCCCGCGCCGTCAGATTGGCTCAGTTCAAGTGCGGCACCGGCATACCAGTGCCAAACCTCAACGGCATCAACCCGGTGCCACTGCGAGATTTCGCCTGCCTTTAACAAATACAGAATTGCCGTCGACAAAGCCCGGCCGTTTGCGGAACGGTCGCGGAAAGTTTCGCGGAAATAGCCGCCTTCGGGATGCGGCTTAAGGCCCAATTTGGCAATAATATCATCTGCGGGCACCATGAGGTCAGCCACCGGGTTTTTTAGCTTCGAAAATCACCACCGCGCTGTGGCGTTGCAATTTCACATCGTCAAATCTGCGTTCGAGTTCAAGTTTGAGCGTATCGTAAGTATCTTCAGCGTTGGAAAAAATTTCTTTGCGGTTATAAAAATTCATCAATGCCTGGGCCGGGAACAAACCAGTCATAGGCCTTCAACGTCAACGGCGTATAGACCGATTGCCCAGCGCTGACACGGTCGCTAATTTCCATAATCCAGCCTCGCGATCGCACCGTTATCACCCGGGTATTTATACGCAAATCCGAAGGCAGCAACCACTGAAAATTCGATTGTCCTCATCTTTGATCAGATGGCAGGCCGTGCGTGACTTTCGCCTGTGAGAATTTCCGGCTAGGGTGAGACCACAATCTTCAACTTCGCCTGCATCATCGGGTGAAAACGGCAGAAATAATCCGGTGCAAACTTTTTGGATACGGAAATTTTTTCTGAGATTCCTGTTGCTATTAAGCCTGTGTCCCAACTGTTGTCGTGCGCCGTTGCCGTATGAGGCGCGATATCATAATTGGTCCAGATTATTACGTCTCCGGGCTTAACCTCGATGAGTTCCGGGTCAAACCTGAACCCTCGTATTGCCACACGATGTTTTTTCGGCAATCTTTCTTGCGCCCGTAACGGGGCAGCCAACAAAGAGCCACAGGCCATGGCAACAATCGATGCCATGGCCTTGCTCAAGATATTTCGTCTTGAAATCGGGATCATTTAATTGACCTTCTTGACCATCGTGGCGGCATGGTTTTCATGTGCCTTGAAGATCTCAAGTCCGGCTTTAAACAACGCCTTGACTTCGGAATTTTCAATGTTGGGGATAAACGAGTTCTCCACCAGATTGTTCACAGCCTTATGGTAGTCGAGCTCATTTTGCGCATAACGCCGGTCGAATTGCGCCCCGCGCAGCTTGCTCATTTCATCGACCAGTTTTTCCGAATTTTCCTGCAGAGTTTTGCTGAGAAAATTATCCTGCGGCTGAGCTTTCAGCTTAGCCAGCAAGGCTAGGGCCTGGGCATTGACCGCATTGTGGTCGCGGATCATGGTTTCTGCAAACTCGCGGACCGCCGGATTTTGTGAAATGGCGAGAGCCAGATGGGCATAACGAATGTCGATATTATCTGCAACATAAGCAGCATGAGCAATTTCAAGGTCATTCAGTTCCGCCGGGGACCGGGCTTCGGCCACACCCTGGTTGAGCGCAAATGCAAAGCCTAGGGCGATTAGAGTTTTGGTGATCTTCATTTCAAATTCCTTCACAGTTAAGCAGTGAGCCGGGTGATCCGGCCTGTATGAATGAACAAATAAGATCAATTATTCATTTTGAAAACGACGAAAAATCCCAAAATTTTGACTGATCGTACAGAATTTGGACTTTTAAGTATTTTTCGTGTATATCAGCAGAATTCAACGAGAGGTTTTCTAATGGATTTTTTGAGCGACATACTTTCCTGCCTGCAAATGTCGGGAACCTTATATTTTCGTACTTCGTTTACCTCTCCCTGGAGCATACGCGTGCCGTCGTTCGAAAACGTTGCCCGGTTTCATTTCGCGCACAAAGGCCGGTGCCTGGTGCGCATTGAACCGGACCAAGCTCCGGTTTTTCTGGAACAAGGAGATTTGCTGATCATTACGCGCGGGGCTGCGCATACGCTTTACTGCGATCCCATAACCGAAAACCAGGCGGTGAAACTTGATCGGGTGGTGGAAGAATCCGGGTTCACCGGTACGGGTGCGCTGGTCTATGGCGAGCTTGGCAGTGATCATGAGACCCAGCTTATTTGCGGGCATTTTGCCTTCAGTAAAGAGGCTAATCATTTGCTCATCGATACGCTGCCATCATACATCCATATTCAAAACTACGGCGAGGCGTCGGGTGCGTGGATGGAAAACACCTTAAAGGTGATTGGCAATGAGGCCGGGCGTGAGCAACTTGGCAGCGACCTCATTGCGCAAAAAATGTCGGAGATAATCTTTGCCCAAGCGCTTCGCACCTATTTGGAAGGGAAAGGGTCAGACCAGCCGGTTTTAGCCGGGTTCGCAGATCCCAATATTGCTCGCGCTTTAGCGGCGATACACAAAAATCCGGGTTATCTGTGGACACTGGAAGGCTTGGCAAAAATGGCCGGAATGTCCCGCACGGCATTTACCAACAAATTTTCACAATGCATGACCACAACACCCATGGGGTATATTACTCACTGGCGAATGCAGATAGCACGGCGGCAGTTGGCTAATTCGAATGAGCCGATAATAGCCATTGCCGAAAACGTTGGTTATCACTCGGAGGCAGCCTTCAGCCGGGTCTTTAAAAAACATCATAAGGAGGCACCGGCAACATACCGCCGTTTGATTCAAATTCCCGACAACACAACACATAATAGAGTTTAGAGCAGGTCCCAACGCTTTGCCGGCAAGCCCAACGACAACTGGTTTTGGCACCATGTCATGATCAGGATACCCGACTTTTTCAAAAATTTAACAACTTGTTTTAGTTTTTCAACTGTCGCGGCGTTGATGAAATCCTGGCGAAAGGTCCAGCTATTTGGCCTTCATCAATTTTCTTTTGTTCAGCCACTTCACCAGGATGACAATTGAAACGACAATAAACCCTAAAACCAGGACTGTTATTAAGGGGCCGAGGATTACATTCTCGGTCGCCATTACCATCTGGCCACTGTTCGCCACACCGTCTTGCATTGGTCTTTTCTTCTATTTTGTTGAATTCGATAGACTTCGGTCCGCTCTAACTATCAGCGGGTATGGACTTAACGCCAACTGGTTTTCCCACCACCGTTGTGATCAGGTTACCCGGCTTAATCAGGAATTTTGCTACCCGTTTTAGATCTTCGATCGTCACCGCGTTAATGAGATCATTGCGAATGACGACATAGTCAATGCCGAGATTTTCCATCTGGATGCCGAGAAGCTGACTGGCGATCTTTGAGTTGGTATCAAACCTGAGCGGATAGGAACCGGTAAGATATGTTTTGGCATCCTCCAATTCTTTTTCACTTACTCCGTCAGTTGCAATGCGATTGAGCTCCTGATCAATCAGCGCCAGGGTTTCGCTGACACTTTCATTTTTGGTCGCCGCACCACCCATCAACAAACCGGCTTTATCGAGTGGATTAAGATAGCTGTAAATAGAATAAACCAGGCCGCGTTTTTCTCTGATCTCGCTATAAAGACGCGAGGAAAATCCGCCGCCGCCAAGAACGTAGTTGAGTATGTAGGCTGGAACGAAATCCTTGTCATCGCGCTTTAAACCCTTAAGGCCAAACTGGATCACGCTTTGCGGCACGTTCATCTCC
>JAJFHR010000376.1 GCA_021775515.1 Hyphomicrobiales bacterium
AAAAACACGCGTGATTTCAATAGGTCTCTTCTTCTGCGAAGTTTCAAAAACCGCCGGCGCGTTAGTTCGCCCGGCGGTTTTTTGTCGTATGTGGCAGAAAATTTATGCCAAGTGCATGATCTTTTTAGTGTATTTAGTAAACTGCCGCCGGAATTGCCGCCGGAATTGCGTAAGTAACCGTAATGCTGTGAAAACTCCGATCAGAAGGGAGAAAGAGTAAATGAACACCGTACGCAATACAGTTCATTCGTTTGCTGCGGCGAGTGAAGAATTTGAAAGTGCATGGGAAAAACCGCGAAACACGCGGTTTGAGCTTCCAGCAGTCGATGTCAACGAGGTGCTGAGCAATCGCTATGAGATCAGCAAGCCCCTTCAACTAACGCGCAGAATGATCTGGGACATGGAGCTCAAAAAGGCGTGGGATCCGGCTACCTACATCCCTTATGTTGTCTCTCGAAATTATTCGTGGGGTCGCCACTCTCTCGACGATGGCAGCGAGCGCTTTTTACGGGAATTAACCGCCCAAGCTTGGATCGCCAATACGAGCGGTCCGGTCTTCGAAGACGTGTTCATTAGTCACACAGAGCAGAAGATATTCTTTCTCGGGCGAGTTGAATTGGAAACAGAGGCGGGAAAGACTATTCGCACCGACGGATTTCAACCCTTGTTTAGCGTGGAGCACGGGGTCAGGGGGACTGAAGACAATCCGTTTAATACATGGCGCATTGTCATTCTAACCGAGAACAACGATCGACGATTCCATCAGCCATTCGAGGAAATGGCCAAGGCGGGTTGGCTCCCTGGTTTCCTGGAAATCTACATTGAAAAAGACTTGCGGGTAAAACTAAGCCGAAAACAGCATTAAAGCGTGATCAAAGGAGTCGGATACACTTGAAATTATAGACTGTCACCCGCCGCCCAATGCAGGCTAGAATGCAACTAAACGCAGCGTACCCCTTTCGGCTAGACTAGGGGGAGAACTGAAATGGCGGTGTCTCGTGACATCGACCAAAAAAATGGCGAAATCGGGTGATGAGCAGAACATGTGCCGGGCAATAGATTTTGATATGAACTAAAATTTATTTGCCCCTGTCTCCGGATGTTTTTAATCTCTTAATCATTGTGTTCAGAATTGATATGAAAGCCCTGATTGTCTTAGTAGCGCTGTTGATTGCGGTATATTCGCCGCTGTCTGTTCAAGCGAACGAGGACCGTGCAGCCGTCATACCGATCTTCGATACTCACATGCACTATTCGCAAGGTGCCTGGGATATTTATTCACCGGGTGATATTGTGGAAAAAATGGATAAGGCCAATGTTGGATCCGCACTGGTCTCGTCAACTCCAGACGAGGGGACAGCGATGATTTTCGATTTTGCGCCTGATCGTATCGTTGCCGGGTTTCGTCCCTATAAGGTGAGGGGCGACATGGCACGCTGGTTTGAAAATCCTGACCTCATTGCCTACAGCAAGGCAAGGTTGGCACCGCGCAGGCATCGGGTGTTTGGCGAAATTATCTTGTACATGCCGGAAAATCTCGAAACTGCAGAAATGAAGGAATATCTCAATGTTGCTGCTAAGCAGGACCTAATTCTGCACCCCCATTCAAGTGCCGCAGTGGTGGAGGCCTTGTTTAAAAAGCAGCCTAAGTTGAAAATTCTCTGGGCGCACGCCGGATTTTCCGAGCCGGCGCCGGTGGTTGCGCAGATGCTGGATAAATATCCCAACCTGTGGGCGGAATTGTCTTATCGTGCCGATGACATTATGGCGGGTGAGGACCTCGATCCAGAGTGGAAAGATCTGCTGATCCGCCATTCAGGACGGTTTACCATAGGCTCGGACACCTGGCAGAGCAGCCGTTGGAGCGCCTATAAAGGTTTGATTGAAGAGCACCGGGACTGGTTAAAAAAATTGCCGTCTGACGTGGCGAAAAAAATTGCTTACCGGAATGCTGAACTTTTGTTGAAAAAGATGCTGCCTGCCGCCCAATAACACCCGCAAATGTTCCAAAGTCCAAGCTGAAAAAACCTGCGCATTAGGTTTCAAAGTGCCGGCCCGGTCTCAGCAGACTCTGCTTGGTAACCTTTTATTAACCATGTTTGGTCTTGTTGTTGGATGTGCAATTTGCACCAAATAGGCGATAATATGTTATCACAATCGGCAAATTCACAACCATTAAATCTCAGCCGCAAAGAACGTCGGCTGGCCAAAAAAAACGCTCAAAAGGGGCAACTTAAGATTGCCGTGAGCGCAGATGTTGAGGCCGCCATGGTTAAGGCAGAAGCAGCGGAGAAATCCGCTAATCTTCAGCTTGCAACCGGATTATTTGCGCAATTGTTTAACTCCTTTCCGAAAGTTGCCCTGGCACAGTTTCGCGCTGCGCAATTTTTCGAGGCGAACGGGCGGCCTGACATCGCTTATTTGGGGTTCAAAAATGCGGTGACACTGGCACCTGAGCAGGCCGAATATTGGTTGGCCCTGGGCATTCATCTAATTCGCGCCCGGCAGAAAGAGGCGGCGGTCATCGCTTATGAACGCGCGAGCGCACTTCGACCGGATGACGCAAAAATTCTATGCGACCTAGCGCACGCGCATATGGTCAATGATGATCCGAAAAGTGCGATATTGGCAATTGATGCAGCTCTCGCTCAAAGACCCAAGCATGCGCTGAGCCATTTTAAACGCGGAGCATATCTTGCCGCCGCCGGCAGATTTGAAGAAAGTCACAGCGCTTTCTTCAAGGCGCTTGAGCTTAATCCCGGAAAGCTCAGCATTTATTATCACCTGTCGCGGTCTGGAGCGGAAATCGAGGCGGCTGAAACTGTTGTAGAAAAACTGGAGAAGGGCCTGCCAGCGGTCGCAGCCGATGCCGAGGAGACATCGCTTTATTTGTTTGCTATTGCCAAACTTAAAGAAAAGCTGGGGGATGATGATGACGCGTTCGCGGCTTATCAGCAGGCGAATGACTATATTTTCAACCGTATTGATTATCGTCTGGAAGATTTGTCAAAACGCTATGATGTTTATCGCGAAGCTTATGACGCTCAAGTTTTTGAACAAATGGCGCCGGCCGGCTCTGACACCAAGGTTCCGGTATTTATTATCGGCATGCCGCGAAGTGGGACGACCCTGGTCGAACAGATAATTGCCAGCCACTCGCAGGCCAGCGGTGCCGGTGAGTTGGATAAGATCTCATTATTGACGCAAAATCTGAAAGCCACAAGCCAACGCGATTGCGTTTTTCCAAAGAACATTACCAGTCTCGAGCCTGGTGGTCTGGCGAAACTTGGACAGGAATATCTATCATTTCTCCACCGCAAGGCCCCCGGAGACTGGCAGCGGATAACCGACAAAATGCCGACAAATTTTATCTATCTCGGTCTGATCAAGGTGTTGTTTCCCCACGCTGCCATCATCCATTGTAAGCGTGATGTGCTGGATACTTGCATTTCGTGTTTCACCACGAATTTTGCTCACTGGGAGGCTATGGGGTTTGCTTTTAACCTTGAGGTGCTGGGCGGGTTTTATCGTGAATATGAGCGGATGATGGATCATTGGTACGATGTGCTGCCCGGGCGAATTTTCGATGTAACCTACGAGGATTTGATAGAAAATCAGGAGGCGGTCAGCCGCAATATCATCGCCCACATCCAGCTTGACTGGGAGGATGAATGCCTGAACTTCCATGAAACCAGCCGGGGAGTGCAAACCGCGAGCCTATGGCAGGTTCGCCAGCCGAT